>PLTL01000316.1 GCA_003164475.1 Candidatus Dormiibacterota bacterium
AATCTCCGGTACAGGACACTAGGAGGTGGCCAGATGACCAGCAAGCGGCGCGGGCTGAGTGGAGGGGGTGGCTGGTCCGGTGACCGTGGCCGCTGGTCTTGGCGACGGAGGATGGAGGTGGTGCTGCGGGTGCTCCGCGACCGTGGTGGGCATCGAAGGCATCCACACGGCAGGGCATCGGAGAGTTCTGGAACGGGTCCTGGACTGGGGAGGCTGGTGCTGGGCCTGAGCGCAGCCGGATACCCGCTCACCGAGCTTGCCATCCGCCGACTTGGCCGGCAGGGCGCGATCCTCGTCGAGACCGTCTGCATCGGACTCACAGTTCGCGATGCCGCGATGATCGGAGGCGGCGCTCCAGCCCGGCTGAGACGCGGGCCAGCGCTGCTGCTGAGGCTCGAATTGGGCGCAGCACTTGCCGCCACAGGCCTGGGACTCCATTTGGCTGTGGACGAAGAGGCGGTCGGGCCAGCCAGCACCGCCCCAGATTCCCGGGAGTTGGCCCGTCGCTCCGCCGTGGGCACGCTCTTCGCGCTGCACACGGCAAGGTTCTGGATCTACCTCCAGCCCGACCACGGCCTGAAGCCGCCCACTCCCGGACCGCTCTGGGTCGCCGCCCGACATTCGAGGAGCCGCCAACGCCGCCCAGCACCTTCGCGCAGTCAGTCGCCTGACCGGCGGAGCATCGGCAAGCCGGGCCTAGGGTCTCGGGAAGGCCAATCCGGCATGAGCGGCGGCACCCCGATCGGCACCCCCCGGGAGGCCCGCCAGAAACTCGGATGAATGGCGCCGGTGCCCAGTGGACAGTCACCGAGGGACCCCGGCAAGGGCAGCTACCGGCGGCCGTCGGCAGGACTCGGCGACGTGACCGCCCAGACGTGGATCGGAGAGAATCTCCGGGTCGGCATGGCCACGGCCTCAGGCATCCCAACCGCCGGAGCAAGCCCGCTCGAATGGCCTCAACGCCGATCGACCACACCGCAACGGGCCCGCCGCCCAGCGCCCGACCAAGGGAGGCCTCAAGAGCATGAGCCAAGTGGAAGACTTCAACAGTCGCACGATCGCCGAGTTCCGCGCCAACGGCGGAAGGGTCGGCGGCAACTTCGCGGGAGCGCCGATCCTCCTGCTCCACAGCGTCGGCGCCCGAAGCGGCCAGGCCCGCCTCCACCCGATGATGTACCTGTCCGACCACGGTCGCTACATCGTGTTCGCCTCCAAGGCCGGAGCGCCCACCAATCCGGACTGGTACCACAACCTCAAAGCCCACCCGGAGGCCACCATCGAAGTTGGCTCCGGCACGATCGAAGTCACCGCCGCCGAGCTCACCGGCAGCGAGCGTGACGAGCTCTTCGATCGGCAGGCCGCCCTCTTCCCCGGGTTCGCCGACTACCAGGCCAAGACCACCCGACTGATCCCGGTTGTCGCGCTCATCCCCAAGCGCCCCGGCAGCTGACAGAGCGGGCGAGGCAAGCCCCCCGCGGCTGGAATGCCTCACCGTCAACCAGGCCATAGCCCCAAACTCTGGTTCTCCTGGCCGGGCGACCGGAGAGGGCGCGCGCATCAGGGCTTGGGGGGCAGCCCCCAGCGCCTGCGCCCATGAGGGCTCTGGCCGTCCCGAGACGCTGACCGGTCAGACGCCTGGTCGCCGCCCCACTCTTGGCTCCGGCCGTCGTCGCAGCCGACTTCCGCGGGCGGTCACTCCGTGGTCTGCGGTCACAACCACGGCCGCCCGCAGGCGCGCTTGCCATGCTCGGCGGTTGCGCGCCCCAGTCGCCACGACGGTGATCAAGCTGCCGGCCGACAGAGTCGCGGTGACCGTCGCAGGCGATGGACGCGCGCCGCGGCGCAGGCCCTCCTGGGCCACCTCGCTCTCCTGCCAGCCACCTCCGGCCAGCCCTGGTGAGGTTCCATCGCACTCCGAGGCCGCCAGCATGCCCACGCAGCCCGGGCTGGCGCCGGCGTCGTGGACTGAGTCAGCTCGAGGCGAGGACTACCGCTGACGGGTGCTTCGGCTGGTAGAGGCCGACCTGCCCGCCGCCAGGAAGTGGGATCCAGGCGACCGAACCCCATGGCACGTCCCGCACCTCCGAGCATCGAACGCCCTTCTCCCCCAGTGCCGACACCTCGGCCCGCAGGTCCGCACACATAAGGTAGAGCTCCTTTCGGACATCTCCTCCCGAGGGATGAACCGCCAGCTCCGCCGGAGGCAGGGCGAAGATCAGCCATCCCCGGCCAGCGTCCACCGACGAGAATCCCAGCGCCTCCTGGAAGAAGGCGCGGTCAGCGGTCGCGTCGTTGCTGAAGACGATCACGTGGGCACCAGAGATCATGAAGCCTGCTCCTTACCGCTCCACCGCCCTTCCCCACCGCGGTCCGCTCCCCGAGCCAATCCCGGCCGCGAGCCGAGCACCGAGCACCTGAGCCCCTCAGCCCTCAATCTGGCGCGGTCCCAGCCACCGGCGCCCAGTCAGACCGTTCACCGGTCCGCACTGGGCCCCGTCGGAGAGTCGTCTGCGAGCGGGCCTAGGGCTGGGGCGGAAGGATTCGAACCTTCGAATGGGGGATCCAAAGTCCCCTGCCTTACCACTTGGCGACACCCCACTAATTCTGGAATGCTTGAGATTTTAGCTTTCTTGATATTTTTTTTGCAAGCAGAAATACAAAAAAAACTTATTTTTTTNNCCTTACCACTTGGCTACGCCCCAATCCGCGCTCAGATTAGCGGAGGCCGGGCCTCCACCCGGCGCCCGCGCCCCCGAGCACCTCGGACGGCCCCCGGGTCGGCGTCAATAGCTTCCGGGGCGCCGGAACCGATCGATCGCGGCGAGGCAGCCATCGGGATGCGTCAGCGGGAGCCGATGGTCGCCGAAGGGCAGCACCGAAAGGGTGACGTTGGGATACCGGTCGCTGAGCTCGGCCAGCAGCCGGGAGTCCGGGACCGGATCGTTGGCGGGGACGACCATGTGCACGGGGGCCGAAATCTGCTCGAACCAGCGCCAGGCGTCAGCCGCCAGCACGCAGTTCTCCAGGGTTTCCCGGTAGGCGTTCTCGGTCGGCTCGGGCGCGCCACTGGTCTCACCTCCGGGCAAGTCCACCCGCCACAGCCGAGCCATCTGACCCGCCAGCTTGGGGGTGGTCCCCGGTCCCCCGTAAATGGCCTTGGCCAGGTTGCGGTTGAGAGGCCCCCCCAGTTCCAGCGGCGTGAGGCGACGCAGCCGGTTGCGAGCCGAGGCGGAGTCCCGGTACAGCAGCGGGCTGATCGCGACCACCGCCCTGACCCTGTCCGCGTGGGTGGCGGCGGCCCGCAGTGCCAAGATCGCGCCGACCCCGTGTCCAACCCACAGCGCGGG
>PLTL01000061.1 GCA_003164475.1 Candidatus Dormiibacterota bacterium
GCTGGCTCCGCCGATGGCACTTCTGCCCGCTGGACGCTGACTGCCGCCGCTTCGGTCTCTGCTGCCGCATTCATTACTTCGGCAAGCGGTACAGCTACATGCTCGCGCTGGCACCGCGCGATCGTTTCGTCGCCAATGGTCCGATATACCCGGACGAGGTCCGAGATGCGATTCTCGCCGCCGAGCGAGCCGACCCGCGACTGTTCTTCGCCGACCTCGCTTCCCGGAAGTGGCACTGGTTCGTGCGCGAGCCGCGAGACATGACCGACGAGGAACAGTGGGGGCCTGAGTAGGCGAGCGCCTTCCCGGAGGATCCGACGTGATCGTGGACTAGCCGTGCTGATGAGCCGAACACCTACCAGTGCTCCTCGATGTAGCTCAGGAAGGCGTCGAGCCTTTCGTCCTGAGAAAAGGGGTCGAGAGGAGTGGCCCAGACGGCTTCAGCGAGATCTCGATGCAGTCGAGTGAGCACGATGAAGTGCGTCTGGCCGCGGCGCCATTCCGGGTGGCGCTTCTGCGCCCGCGCCACAGCCGTGTGATAGTCGGCGAACGTCGCCGCCGGAGATCCCTCGGCCATCACCTCACCTCGGCCGGTGCCGACGTCGCGCCGCCGAACCGGGTCGCACGCCTGTAATCTCCTCGTCCGTCAGTCGCTCGAAGACGTCCATTAGCTGCTTCGCCTCCACTGCATTGATGCCGTCCCTCTCCTTCGTGAGCCGGGCGACACCCGCCTTCGCTCGAGGATCCGGGGCAGAGCGAGGGGATGCTCCATCCCGCCCACGCTGGTCCGGCGTAGGCACGTGGAAGCCGAGCTCGTGGCCCAATCGGAGGGGCGCCGCGCCGGCGGTCTTGGCGTAAAGCTCCGCGAGGGTGGCGGGCCCGCTCACCGACTCGCCGCTGCCGGCGCGGCGGAGCCACTCATCGGCTTCGTCAGCGGCGAACCGCTGGAAGCTGACCAGCGAGCCGCACCGTCCCGGCCGGACGATGGCGGGATGGAAGCTGGTCATCGGCTCGTTGGTGGTGACGACCACGAGCACCCGGATGGCTTGTCCGAAAAGCCCGTCGGCCAAGTTGAGGAGGCGGGACAATCCCTGACCGGATCGCAGCTTGGCGTCGGCCGAGATCAGCTCGTCGGCGTCCTCCACGATCAGGACATGCCATCTCTCGTCCTCCGGATTGTCGTCCTCTTCCATGAGCTCGGTGAGGTAGTGCGCGCCCTTGNNTCACGGCGCGTGCTCGCCGGGTAGTTGGCGCTGACCTCCTGCCAGCGCGGCGCGGTCAGACGTCGCTCGATCCGTACCGCGCGCTCGTTGGGACCGCCCATCCAGAACCGAACGTCGATGCATTCGTCGTCCGCATCGGGAGGCGCGGTGGGCAGCAACTCCTGGACCTCCTTGAGGGCCTTGCGTACGCTCGCGATCTCGCGTCCGGCGGCGTAGACCCTGAGCCAGCTGTTGGCCGTCGGGCTGCGCTCGAGCGTGAGGTGGAGGCAGCAGTCGTCCCAATCGAGGACGACGGCCTCCTGGTGCTCTCGGTACGTCTCGAAGAGCAGCGCCGTCGCCGCCGCCTTGACCTTCTCGGTGGTCTCCTCGCTGACGCTCCGGCCCTGTGTCTCCGCAGCTCGATAGCCGCGTGCCGCTGAGGTGGCGTGGAAGACCTCCATCGAGAACGATCCCTCCCCAGGGTCGCCCGTCTCGTAGGTCGCCACGTGGGTCGGCCACGTGCCGGTGAGTCGGGGCGCGGTCGGCGGGGGGTAGTCGCTCGGGTCGCTCATGCAGGCGGATGCTGAGGACGGCGAGCGACGACTGCCTGTCGCGCGGAGCCGTTGGGCACCGACTCTCTGTCTGTGCGCTCATCTCGTGGCGACACCGGGGTCGCGAGTGGCCGGTTCGAGTACCCGCGACCGCTCCGCTCAGCGTCGCGAAAGATGACCACTCTGACGACCGGCATCTGCACCGCCCTCACGACAGCCCCGTGGGCTCGCCAGGATCAGGCGGCGAGCACTGAGTGTCCTGGCTGCTGCTGTCCCCGGCTGGGCAGGGCAGCTCGCCGTAGAGGTCGATCATCCGCTGGTAGTTGGCGATCCAGGTGCTGTCCCACGTGGTGTTCTGCGGGTTGTCCGCCTCGTCGATCTGGTGGCTCGTGATCGCCAACTGAAAGTCTGCCTGGGCGCCCGAGGTCTCCGCCCAGGTGGGCAGGATGGCGGGGGTCCCGCAGATGCCCTGCACCTGGCTGACGACCGCTCCCCAGTCGATGACCCACTGCTGGTACTGCGCCGCATAGCTGGCGGGGTAGTGCTGGGGGTCGGTGCCGGCGGCCACCTCGGTCGCCTCGGTGGCGTCCAGGCTGTGGTCCAGCTCCATGGTCGAGAGCGCAAACGAACAGTCATCCAGTGACCAGATCGAAGTGGCGGGCGCCGCGGAGGTAGCGGGCGTCGCGAGTGGTCTCGGGACAGGGGTCGACGATGACGTCGGTAGCGGCGTTGGAGTGACGAGCCGGAGTGCGACAGGGCTGGAGGCGGATGTCGGAGTTGGCGTCTGCTGTGCCACGAACATGGGCGGCAACGTGCCCACGGCGGGCTGGGATTGCTGCTGACCGCCGGCGTACGCGACGAGCCCGGCCGTCAGGCCCAGCGCGACCACGACGATGATGATGGCTCTCCTCATCTCCCCTCCTCCCTGGTCGCGGCTGTCGCGGACCCGCCTGTTATCGAGGCGCTCACCGCTTGCATTGCGTTTCGATCGCCCATGAGCCCAACGGTGAGGGGGCGCGCCGACACCAGCCTGTCGCTGCCGGGTTCCGCCTGCCAGGTCCTATCCGGAGTCACCCTCCGATCGCTCCCGGTTCACCCAGGGCTGCCAATGCCACCAGGTGGCACACACCTTCTCCCCGGGAGGGTCGTGGCGGTGGATGGAGCCGGAGCCGGGGACGAGCGCAATGCCGAGGTAGCCCCACGGGGTATCGAAATGCACTCGCAGGAGCACCCCAAACCTGCGGCAGTCGCGCCTGAGGAAGCAGGCGTGCAGCCTCACTTCCGCATCAGCCGTGGGTCCAAGGACGGGTCCATCCGCTGCTTGCCGTCCTTGTCCATAGTCCAGGGATCACTCACCTCGCGCAGTCGGGGATTCTCTTCCCCGCCTCGCTGGAGGTCCTGCCGCCCCCTGGCTCGCAGCCGTCGGTGGGCCAGCTGCTTGCCCCGCTTCTCCGTACTGGCGGTGGTGATTCCGACCACCGGCGTCTTTCTGCGCGACCTTTCTTGGCCGCCTATGGGGAGGTTCTCATGGCCGCCGACACCACGTAGCCTAGCCGCGGCCTCATCATATTGAGCGCAAGGATTTGGAGGCATGAGATGGCAGTTCAGGGCGACAATCCGACGGTGGCGACCGCAGCCTACGTTCGCCCACGCTTGTCGCACATGGCAATGCAGATCCTGGCCGAAGCGAACGCGCCGATTACGGCACGGGACCTCTTTGATCGCGTCAAGGCGACAGGTCAACTGGCCTCAGAACAGCTTCAACTCACACCCGATGGCGAGTCCGTCCAATTTGAGCGCGATCTCTATTTCAACCTGATCGCCGAAGTGAAGGCTGGCTGGCTACAGCGCCCCAGGCATGCCTGGAGCATCACCGAGCCGGGGCGCGAGGCACTGGTGAGGTTCCCCGACCCGTTGGACTTCCATCGAGAGGCCTGTCGGCTGTACGCAGAGTGGAAGAAGGACCCCGATCGAGAGTCGCGTCGATGGGCCTCGAGGATTACATCCGTGGATCGAACCAGTGTCACCGATGCACGCGCTGTTCTCGAATCCCTGTTTCCAGACGCGGACGTTCGTGCCCTCTGCACGCGGCGCTTGGGCGAGTCAGCCCGTTTTGCAGAGCAACTCAGCCCTGGGTCCTGGTCAATCACGTTGAACCCGACTCTCATCCGCCTCAATGTTGGCCGCGTTGCGGTGATCTCCCTCAAGCGCGGCGGTCTCGTGAACATATTGTTCCTCGAATCCGATTGCCCGGCAGAGACCCTCCAAGAGCTGGAAGTCCTCGGGCAAATTGAACGCTGGGATGGCTTCAGCGCTCCCGGCACCGCATGGTTGACCATTCCGGCGGATGCTCTGCAACTCGTCGGGCGCCAGTTTGATGAACTACACAACCGGGCGATTGACGTGGCAATTCAGCGATTTCCCCGCACCTTCTACGCCTCTGCTCACTCCCCCGGTGTTGCACAGCTACTGCGCGAAGACCTTGCGCTCGAGCTCACCGATCCACCCACCGCCGTATCCAGCCGCCCCGGCGGACCAACTTACCCTCCCATCGAACACGCGCTCGCCGACTTCGATCGTGCCGCCGCTCAAGCAAGAGGAAGAGATGCCGAGCTCGAGCGCCGCGCGGTGGAGGCGAAGTTCCCACGCTCCGCCTGGCCATCCATGCTACTCGAGAACTACGCTCTTGGAACTGGCAATTCCGACGCCTTCTGTCGCATCATGGAGTTTGGCTCACCCCTGCTCGGCAGTATCCGAGGCGGTTCCGCACTCAAGCACATCATCTACCAGCGCAACAACGGCTCGTGGTACTTCGACACTCAGTACGCCGACGTTGCGACCGCCTGGGAGGTTGTACGCGCCGGCTTTGTGGAGGCGTTCCACTTGGCTGATGAAGAGGACTTTGCGTCCATTGACGGCATCGCGTCCTTGCGCTCCGGTGCCGCCCTACGAACGAAAGCGCTCTTTGTGTACTTCCCACACCAGTTGCTGCCGATCTTCTCGTCCACACACCTAGCCCATTTCATCGTGTTACTCGGTGGTGCGCCTGGCCAACGAGAGGCAGTCGCAGCCAATCGATACCTCCGCGAGCTGATGCTGTCGCGCCCTGAATTTGAAGGGTGGACCGCATATGAGATGGAACGATTTCTCTATCACTGGGCCGACCCGCGGCAGACGCAGCGCGTTGTGAAGATAGCGCCAGGTCCAGGCGCCGATCACTGGGACGAGTGCCGGACTGCCGGCATCATCTGCGTTGGCTGGGACGAGGTTGGCGATCTCTCACAGTACGCATCAAGTGAGGAGTTAGAGAAGCGGTTCGCCGACGTCTTCAGAGACACCTACAATGGGCACAAGCCCACTCTCACCCTCAAAGCGCGAGAGCTTTGGACGCTGCGCGAGCTCCAGCCGGGCGACACGGTCATCGCCAATCGCGGCGGTGGTGCGGTTGTTGGCGTCGGGACAGTCGTCGAACCCGCGTATATCTGGCGTCCTGATCGTGACGATTATAAACATACCGTCGCAGTTCAATGGGACGACACCACGGAGCACCTCCTGGATCCCCCCGTGGCGACCTGGCGGACGTCCACGGTCGCCGCCGTCTCGCCTGAGCTCTACCAGCGCATTCTGGGTGGCAGGAGCGCCCCGGAGACCAGCGCCGCTCCGCCCGAACGACAGATGGTCGCACCGCTCCAGATCTACCTGACCATTGCGGAGGACCTCGAGCGCCGCGGCCAGATCATCCTCTATGGCCCACCCGGGACTGGCAAGACCTTCACCGCTCGTCGGTTCTCGGTTTGGTGGCTCCTCATGAGGAATGGCGCACCTGAGACCTCCTGGGTGCTCGGTGACGACGCTGAGCTTGCCTCCCAAGAACGGCAGCTCAGCACAATCCCTGGAGTGGACTACGCGCAGCTGACCCGGGTCACCTTCCATCCATCCTACTCATACGAAGACTTCGTTGAAGGCTATAAACCTCGACCAACCGAGAATCGCGGGGGGCTTGAACTCGAGCTCCGCGACGGCGCATTCAAGCTCGTCTGCCAGGCAGCGGCGGCTAATCCCGAGACTGCATACCTGCTCCTGATCGATGAGATCAACCGGGGCAACATTCCCAAGATATTTGGAGAACTGATCACGTTGCTTGAGAGGGACAAGCGCGGACTGTCGGTGCTCCTCCCGTACAGCGGTGAATCTTTCTGTGTTCCCGCCAACGTCTATGTCGTCGCCACCATGAACACCGCAGACCGCAGCATTCGCCTACTTGATGCCGCGCTGCGCCGGCGCTTCTCGTTCTTGGAGGTTCCACCAAAGCCGGAGCTTCTGGCCGGAGCGATGGTGGGCAACCTTCCATTGGATGCCTTCCTCCTCGGTCTAAATGACCGGATCGCACATGATGTCGGGGCTGAGAAACAGGTCGGACATTCGTTCTTCCTGGGCCCCGACGGATCCCCCATCAGTTCAGTGGAGGAGTTCTTTCCGCGGTTCACCCGCGAGGTACTGCCCCTCCTTCAGGAATACGCGTACGAGGACGTCGCCATGCTCGAGCGCCTCCTAGGCCAGGGCCTTGTCGATACAGAGCGCAAGTCACTGCGCCCCGAAACAGTGAGTGATCCGGTCGCCCTCGTCGAAGCTCTGAGTAAGGAGTACGGGACCGGGATCAGGGAGTGAGCCCAACCCTCGCGCCGGTCGACCTGCGCGAGTGGGACCAGGCAACTGTCGAGAATTACGGTTCTCCGGGTCCGGACGATCTCGCGCTCCAACAGGCTCTTTCCAAGGCAGGCGGGGCACGCCTCGAACTCGACTGGATGCACGACGGGAGCCTCCGCGTCCGCTCGCGATCCTGGGTCGGTGTGATTCGCTTGGAGCGTGTGGAGATTCGCATCCGGCCCAAGCACGCCGGTGGCGACGTCGGACTGCTCCGCATGCTCGATTACGCGAGTGGCCTCGGGGCGTTACAACAGCTTCCTGGTCGGCGAGAGCTCTCCAGCGGCCGGGGCAGCCTCGTGGACCTCATTTGCTCGTTGCTCGTGAATGAAGCCGAGGACATCATTCGGCGCGGAGTGCTCTCGGACTACGTCACGCGTGAGGAGGCGCTATCTGGCCTGCGCGGTCGTCTCCTCTTGGAGCGTCAGGTGGTCCTCCACTACGGCCAGGTGGCCCAGCTGGAGTGCCGACACGACGAGTGGGAGGCTGACATCATTGAAAACCGACTCCTCGCTGCGGGCCTACGTGCCGCTCACGGTCTGTGCGGCGATACAGCAGTGCGCTCCCGCGTTGCGCGGACCGCTGCTGCATTCTCCGAGGTCTGCCGGCCGCTTGCTGGCGAGGACGTTGTGGCGGCGTCAGCGGGCTTGAGTTACCACCGTCGGAATGTTCACTACCGCGCGGCGCACCAATGGGCGCTCCTGCTGCTCCGCAACCACGCTGTCGATGACCTCTTTGCGCCCGCACCGCGCAAATGCTTCACCTTTCTCCTCGACATGAACCCGCTCTTCGAGAGCTTCGTGGCCCAGTTGCTGCAGACGGCTTGCCGCGGCACGGACCTGCGCGTTAGCAGGCAGGCACGCGAGCGGTCCATCATCGTTGACGCCGCAACGCGGCGATCATACACGACTATACGACCGGACCTACTGATTGAGGACCATGGTGTGAGCCCAGCCCTGGTCCGCGTTCTGGATACCAAGTACAAGCTCTACGACGAACATCGCCTCGACGTCGAGGACATGTATCAATCGTTCCTTTACGCCTACGCGTTCCACCATGGTGACAACGATGTCGCTCGAATGGCAACGTTGGTATACCCATCAACGAGATCAGCCGAGAGCCAACGTCTTCTCGTCCAGTCTCGCGACGGTCTGGAGGGTGCCGTGCTCAGAGCCGTCGGTCTCAACTTGGAGGACGCCGTCGATCGCATCTCGCGGGGCGAGGGTCCCGACCCCGAGTTGGTTGACCTCCTGCTCGATCGTCCCGGTGGTCTCCTGACTGATCGAGGTCCCTCCTGAGAGTGGATGCTTCCCCTGCCCACGCGCTCGTCGCCTAGTGGTCACGGATCCCGAAGCTCCCGCGAGAGGCTGGCCCGGGTTCGCCAGGCCGCCATGAGGGATGCTCGGGGGCCCCCCGGGCCGTTTAGCGGGCCTGCGGGCGGCGATGGCGGACGAGGTACTGCCGGACCCCGGCTACAGCAACGAGAGCCAGGAGGACGTACGCGCCGACGATCCCGACGACAGGCCAGCCGCTCTGTGCCGGGTAGGCGATCACGAAGAGACCGATAAGGAGCCAGAAGGCCCAGGAGCACCCTTGGCCACACCCCGAGCGTGTGACCACGGTGGTCTGTGTGCCGTCCGGGTGGGAGATGACCGTACGGCTCACCGCGCCACTCTTCGCGTGTCGGCGTCGCCTGAGACCGCGTGCTCGAGCAGCGTCTCCGCGCTGGCGTGGAGGACCGCCATCGAGACAGGGGCCTCACCGCAGCCGGCGAGCCCGAGCGTCACAACGTGCGGCGGCCAGGCCCGGACGCAGGGAGGCCTCGGCGGCGGGGCAGCGGTGATCACCCTTCTCATGGACGCCGAGCTTCAGGCGAGCCGGCGACGAGCGCCTGTCGCCCAACCGGCCGCCCACGCTAACGCCACCCCATCGCCGCCTCGAGAGGGG
>PLTL01000086.1 GCA_003164475.1 Candidatus Dormiibacterota bacterium
GCTCTCCCCATACATGCCGGTGATCCCCTCCGATCCGCCATCAACCGCTGTCGGCGGCCCTTACTGAAAGATCGAGGCTAGACGGAGGCGTCATCCACCTGGACGGCGGATCCGGTTGACCCCGTGGTCACCCATCCGCCGCTCTCGTACTCCCAGTACGCACCGGAAGGGAGGCCCTCGACCACTGTGCTAACGAGCGGCACTGCATCGAGGCCGGTTTGCGAACCGTCCAGGTGGGCGATGTCCCAGCTGTCTATCGTCACCGGGCTCGTGCATCCACCGAGGACGGTGCAGTTGGTGATCGGCAGCGGCGCGCCCCCGGCCACGCGGTAGGTTGCGCCGGCGGCGGTGACGAGGAACGTCCCAGCGCTCGGCACCGCGTTGAGGTGGTCGGCCGAGCTGCCGATATTGGTGAGGTCCCAGCTGTCGACCCAGAGCGTGGAGCCGGGGTAGCCGCCCGGGATGTCACTCCAGCTGCTCACGTAGAGCGGTGCTCCCCCGGCGATCACAAACACGCTGCCGTTCACGGACGGGTTGCCCGCCGAGCCCTCGGTGATGTAGGTCCCGTTGGCAGGGACGGTGTTTAGATGATCCTGGGCATTACCGAGGTTGCTCAGGTTCCAGCCGTCGACCCAGAGCGTGTACCCGGGATAGCTTCCGGGAATATCGGCCCAGGTGCTCACGTACAGCGGCGCCCCGCCGGCGATCACGAACACGCTGCCATTGACCGCCGGATTGCTCGAGTCCTCGGTGATGTACGTACCGTTGGCCGGGACCGAGTTCAGGTGGACGGTGGGGTTTCCGAGGTTCGCCAGATCCCAGCTGTCGATCCAGAGCGTGTAGCCGGGGTTGCCCTCCGGGATATCACCCCAGCTGCTCACCAGCAGCGGCGCGCCGCCGGCGATCTCATAGACCGTCGGCGAACTGGTCGAGCCCGTGGTGACGTACGTCCCATTGGATGGCACCGAGCTCAGATGACCGGGAGCAGCGCCGAGGTTGCTCAGATCCCAGCTATCGACCCAGAGGGTGTAGCCGGGGTTCCCGGTCGGGATGTCGCTCCAGGTCTGCACATATAGCGGCGCCCCGCCCGCGATCACGAAGACGCGGCCGTTGACCGCGGGATCGCTTGAGTCCTCGGTGATATACGTCCCGTTGGCGGGAACCGAGTTCAGGTGGTCGGTGGGATTGCCGAGGTTGGCGAGGTCCCAGCCGTCGACCCAGAGAGTGTAGCCGGGATATCCACCCGGGATGTCGTTCCAGCTGCTCACGTAGAGTGGGGCTCCGCCAGCGATCTCGAAGACGCTTCCGTTCACCGCCGGATTGGTCGAATCCTCGGTGATGTAGGTTCCGTTGGACGGAACCGCATTCATGTGATCTGTCGGGTTCCCCATGTTCGTGAAGTCCCAACTGTCGACCCAGAGGGTGTACCCGGGGTACCCACCGAGGATACCGCTCCACGTGTTCACATAGAGTGGAGCTCCACCCGCGATCTCGAAGACGCTGCCCCTCACCGATGAGTTAGTTGAGCCCTCGGTGATGAATGTTCCGTTCGCCGGCACGGTGTTGAGGTGGTCCGTGGCGTTCCCGAGATTCGTCAGGTCCCAGCTATCGACCCACACGGTATAGCCCGGATACCCGGTCGGGATCTCGCTCCAGCTGCTCACGTACATCGGCGCGCCGCCGGCGATCACGTAGACGGTTCCGTTGACCGACAGGATGCTCGACGCCTCGGTGATGTAAGTCCCGTTGGCCGGAACCGCAGCAAGATTGTCACCCGAGCTGCCGATATTGGCGATGTCCCATTCATCGATGCCTAGGTCGTACGGCGTCACCTCGGGGATGTCGCTCCAACTGCTCACGAAGAGGGGGGCCCCGCCCACGATCTCGAAGATCTGCCCGTAGAGCGACCCGGGCGTTGCGACCGTCACGAAGGTGCCGTTGGCAGGAGTTGCGTACAGGTGGGAGAGCGCACTCCCCGCGTTGCCGATATCCCAACCGTCGATCGATAGCTTGTACGGGGTCACGCTCGGCAGGTCGCTCCAACTGTTGACCAGAAGTGGAGCCCCACCCACGATCTCGTATACGACCCCGTCGGATGCCGTCACGAAGGTCCCGTTGGCAGGTACTGCGCTCAGGGTGGATCGCGAGGTCCCGGCGCCGGTGATGTCTGTGCCGTCGACCGACAAGCTGTTGGGGGTAACTCCGGGAATGTCGCTCCAGTTGCTCACATACAGGGGCGCTCCACCCACGATCTCGAAGACTTGGCCCCAGCCGGCTCCCGGCGTGCCGTCGGTGACGAACGTCCCGTTGGCGGGCACGGCGCCCAGAGCGTTGTAGATGGGTGAGGTCGAATCACCGGCCTCGGCGATGTCCCAGCCGTCCACCCAGAGGGTGGAAGGTACCGCGTTGGGGATGTCACTCCAGCTGTACAGGCGCATCAGCGCCCCTCCCACCACCTCGTAGATGTGGCCGTACGACTGGCCCGGGGAACCGTCGGTGATGAAGGTTCGGTCAGACGGGGTGGAATCGAGGTGTGACAGTGAAGAGCCCAGATTGGTGATATCCCAACTGTCGATCCAGAGGTTGTACACTCTCACACTCGGACCGAGACTGCCCCAGCTGCTCACGTAGAGGGGTGCCCCGCCCACGATCTCGTAGACCTGCCCGTAATCGGTTCCCGCCGTCCCGAGGGTGACGAACGTCCCGTTGGAGGGGACGGCGTTCAGCGCCTGCCACTGGGCTGTGGTCAGAGCCAGGGTCGACTCCACACCACCGGGGAGGTCGCTCCAGCTGCTGACGTAGAGCGGTGCGTTTCCGGCGATGATGTAATCGTTGCCGCCATAGCTCACCGGCGTGCCATTCGCAAGTAGAGCGCTGGATCCGGTGCTCCAGAGCAGGGCGGGGTAGGCGGGCACCGGATTGTATAGGTCCACATCGACGTTCGGTGCCCGGTCGTTGCCGGGGAAGCCGCCCTTCTCCTCGTACTGCCAGGCCACGGTGGTGTTGGCGCACGGGGGGGTCACCGGGCCCCAGGAGGGGGCGTTGGAAGAGGTGGGATCGTAGTTGGGGTTGCCGTAGTTGGGCTCCAGCTCGCTGCTCCAAAGGACTACGCCGCTCGCGACGGACGGGAGGGCGGCGATCGCGGTGCAGTACGCGCCGGATGAGCCTGTGAAGGCCCCCGTGTAGGCGTTTTCGTAGAAACCGGGCACGTAGCCGCTGGGCGACTGGGCGAACGTCTGGTACCAGCTCTCGATGTAGGCGGCGGTGATCGCGTCGCCGGCCTCGACGTCGCGGAAGATGGCGGTACCCGGGGGTGCACCGAGCTCCTCTGCCTCCTGGATCGCATTGGCGGCCTCGACGGCTCCGCCCGGGTTGGCGGAGCCGAATCTACCCGGGTCGGCGATGAGAAGGACGCTGATCCCCTGGGACCGCAGATACGAGACCTCCGAGGTGCTGAGCGCGGTCCCGCAGTAGTTGGTCAGATAGCGGCCCATGAACTGCGGATCGCCCATGTACTGCTGCGTTCCGGGCACGACCGACTGGGCCGTCGAGCAGCTGTCGATCCCCCATTGCACGGAGGTGGACGCCTCCACAGTACGCCCCGATGCCAGCCACACCACCAGCGCGGCCGCGGCCGCGAACACTACGGCGAGTGCCTGCCAGCGTCGCCAACCTCCCATCGGGTGCCTCCTGGGGTCTTGGGCGTTTCCGTCGAAGGCCCAAGACCACGGGACGGGTGCGGGGCGTCATCGTAGCCGCCTTGAGCAAGCGGCACAGTGGCATGTCGCCGGGGCGCGACGGGAACGTCTCCGGTGCGTAACCAGCTTCCATAAGCTCCCAGCCTTGGGCTGCTCAAAGCGACGCGACCCTCATGAGAAGGGGCCTAGCGCCAGCGGTCCGATCGATACGCCGTCACCACACGGGGTGATGGCGATGCCGTCCGCGGTGAGTGCAGGGAGGTCGGTAGGATTCACGGCAGAGGGCGGCGTCAACCGCATTTCGGTAGCGACCGGGCATGCGTTCCCCGCTGGGTCGTAGGGGCCCTGCACCCACTCGAGGAGGAAGCCGGCGACGCCCCCGGGGGAGAGGGTGAAGTTCGCTAGCGGCGAAGATGCAGGGTAGAGGCCGGGGGCGCGCTCCACCGAGAGCGGCTCGACACCCCCACTCCCGTTGAGGAGGCTGAGCCTGAAGTAGCCACCCGTCGAGCAGGGTGCGGAGGAGATGTTGGTGATCTGGATGAGCGCGTAGTCGCTGCCTCCGGCGCCGCTCGACTGGCCGATCTTGATGCTGAGGTCGGCGGTTGCACAGTCCGGGAGGGAGGTGGCTGAGACCGGCGGGCCGGACAGGCTCGACGTCGCAGCACTTGACGGCACCACGGTCGAGGCCGGGATCGGGCTGGCCGTGGGGAATCCCGACGGCGTGGAGCTGCTGCCGGCTGTGGTCGGGGTCGCAGCGGTCGCGCAACCGATCGCTGCGAGAGGCAGGAGGGCCAGGACTGCCCCCGACGCCACCAGCGTTACGATGCCGCGCCGTCCGCGCACCGCTAGGTTCGTCGCCCTTGGAGCGCTGCCCACGCCGGTTACGGTAATCCAAAGGTACCGGGCGTGAGCGTCGAGGCCCCTCCCAGCGCCGTCGCCGCCCGGCCGCAACCGCGTCGGTTGAGACCATCCGATCTGCATTGACTGGCCAGCCGGGCGAACCGATCGACGGGACTCCACGTGGTCGGCGGCCACAGGCTGGCGTCCGCGCCGCGAGAGAGCGCGCCCCATGCGCCGGGAGGGCAGCAGCGGCCGCCTCAGCGTCCCGGTACGCGGCCAAGATCGAGCTCGACCGCATCAGCGACCCGCACGTCCTCGCCGTGGGGCGGGTGCCCGCCAACAGCTCGGTGCTCAACCTGGGTGTCGCCGACGGGTCGGTGGCGTCCGTGCTGCGGGCAATGGGATGCCACGTCTGGGGCGTGGAGATCGACCCGGTGGCCGCCGCGTGCGCCAAGCGAATATGCGAGGACGTCGCCGTCGAGGACCTCAACCAACTCGACTTTGCGTCCCGCTTCGAAGGCCGCCGCTTCGACGTCGTGCTCATGCTCGACGTGCTCGAGCATCTCCCCGACCCGGCCGCCGTCCTCCGGCACGTGGGGTCTGTCCTGGCCGAGGGCGGCTGGGCGGTCATCTCGCTCCCCAATGTGGCCCACGTCTCGGTCCGGCTCTCCCTGCTCGAGGGCCGGTTCAGCTACAACGACATGGGCCTGCTGGACCGCACCCACCTGGGGTTCTTCGACCGGGCCGGGGTGTAAGGCTCCTCGATGCCGCCGGGTGGGGATGCTGGAGCTGGCCCGGGTGACCCAGAAGCTGGCGACGTAGGAAATCGCGGTGAAGGAGCCGGATCCCGATCTGGTCCGTCAACTGGAGTCGGACATTGAGAGGCTCACCTATCAGTTGGTGGTCAGTGCCGGCCCCCTGGGGTCTCCGCTGTTCGACATTCTGCCCGCGGCCGTGGCCCAGGCGGGCTACCGGACAGTTCAAGGCGGAGCTCAGCAGGCTATACGACACCGAAATCCACCAGATTGGTGCTGAGCGGACGGCCCTCCAGGCCGAAGTCACGGCGCTCCGGACGGAGGCGAAGTCGCTCAGAGAGGACAACCAGGCTCTCCAGGTGGCACTCGACGGTTTGCGCGGGAGCACGAGCTTCCGCTGCTCGGCCCCAGCTCGGAGGGTGTACCACACGCTCCGCCGACGGTAGGCTCCGGGCTGCGTCACTGCCGGGGCTGAGGACAACGCCTTCCCCTATCTTGTCGGCGGTGATTCTCGCACCCATAGCCCCGCGGTCAGCAAGTGCAGCAGACAGCCCACGGGGAGGCCGATGCCCACAGGGGCCCGCAGGATGCGCTCAATGCTTCCGAACACTTGGGTCGTGAATCGCTCGAGGAAATACCAGCCCGCGGGGAAGGGTGCGTTGTCGAAGCTCAGGGACTGCCACTAGCCCGATCCACTGCCGACTAACGGGGCGCCCTCATCATGCGGCTCCCGGACCCGTCAACGTGTTCAGGAGCCGCACGTGGCGCCGGCCGCCGGCGCTGACGGCGCCGGGTCTCCGAGGCCCGCCAGCAGACCTCGACGCTCCGCCCGATGTACTCGAGGGACCGGCGCACGTTGATCGACGACGACTCCCTCGTGTACCGGGTGGGGATTGCCACCTCCTGGATCCGGAATTCTCCCAGCACCGCGGCCACCAAGATCTCGGTGTCGAAGACGAAGTCGTCCGAATAAGACTCGAAGGGGATCGACTCCAGGAAGCGCCGGCTGTACGCCTTCATCCCCGAGTGCATCTCGGTGAAGTGGGTGCCCAGCAGCAGGTTCTCTGTGATCGTGCTGAAGCGGTTGCCCCAATAGCGGTAGAGGGGCATCCCCCCGGCCCTCGGGTTCCCAGTGCAGGCAAAGCGGGAACCGAAGGTGAAGTCGGCAACACCGGCCACGATGGGGGCGATCAGCGCCGGCACCGCCGACGGGTCGTACTGGTAGTCGGGGTGGAGCAGGACGATCACAGTGGCACCTAGGTCGAGTGCCTCCCGGTAGCAGGTCTTCTGGTTGCCGCCGTAACCGCGGTTGCGGTCGTGGACCCGGACGTCGATGCCCAGCCGGCGGGCGAGATCCACGGTCCCATCCGGCGAGGCGTCGTCGACCAGCAGGAGGTGGTCGGCGGTGCCTGCAGGAAGGGCGCCGATCGTCCGTTCGAGGGTGCCCTCCGCCTTGTAGGCGGGTAGGGTGACGACGGTGAAGTGGTTGTCGGATGCCATCAGAAGTGTGGATGATACCCGCTGGCAAGGGCCGCCCTGAGCGGCCCCCCTCTCATGCCGTCACGCTGTCGGTCCGGCAAGGCACGCGTCCGTGGTCACCGGGGAACAGGCGCGGCGCCTTGTGTGTGCCTTGAAAGGTTCATACGAGCCAAACGCGCTGCGCGCCTGGTGCGCCGCCTCGGAGCCAAGGGGATCGTCCGGGATGCTCTGCGGTTCAGGGTCGAACCGCCGCGGCGCGCCAAAGACGGCAGTCCGGCTGGAGAGGTAATGGGGACGGCGCGCGCCCGCGAACAGGGCAACGTTGATTCCCCTAGGATGCCCGGTGTGACGAAGGCGAGCATTCCTCCCCAACATCCTACCGACAACAGCCAGACGTCAAGGACCTCTCCGAGCATGGCCGAGGGCGATGCTGGGCGAGCCACCGGCGCGGTCTGGACAGGGAGGCTGGCTCCGCTCGCCTTCTTCCCGCTCGCCGCTGTCGCGTTCCTCCCCGTCTGGGAACACTGGTCGAGTCAACTGAATGGCACCAACTCCTGGGATTACATACTCCTAGAGTGGCTGATCGCATGGTACCCAGCGGCTATCAAGGGGGGTCACTCGCTACTGGTCACCAACTATCTGGACGCTCCGGGCGGCGTCAACCTCATGTGGAACACCTCGATGCCGTTTCTGTCGCTCGTGGCCAGCCCGCTGAGCGCGCTGGTCGGGCCAGTCCACACCTTCACCATCCTCCTCACCGGCGCTCTGGGCCTGTCCAGCGTTGCAATGTATCTGCTGCTCACGCGGTGGGTTCACTGGTGGCCCGCGTGCTGGATCGGGGGCCTGCTCTACGGCTTCTCGTCATACTCCGTGGCAGAGGCGAGCACAGGCCAACTTCACCTCGTGTTCATGGCCCTGCTGCCGCTGATGGTCCTCGTCCTCGATCACTTGTTACGCGACGCCGTGCCTCGAGTCCCGATGCTCGGATGTCTGCTGGGATTACTCGCAGCAGCCCAACTCCTGATCTCCGAAGAGCTACTGCTCATCTTTGCCCTGCTCGCCGCCGGTGGCCTGCTGGTGGGCGCCGTGAGCCAACCTGCGCACTTCAGAAGCTGCCTGAAGACGGTGTCGGTCGCGGCTGGCTGGGCCTTCGTGGTGTTTGTTGCCATCACCGCGTACCCCCTGGCGGTCCAGTTCTTCGGCCCAGATCACCTGACCGGTCCAACCCAATCCCACGCCCAACTGGCTCTCTTCAGCGGTGACCTGACGGCTCTTGTACTGCCCGGGCCCAACCAGCTGATCGCCCCTGCGGCATACAGCAGCATCGCCGTGCATTTCTCGACCAACGTCAACGAGGTGACCGAGTACGTCGGGCTTCCGCTCTTGGTATTCGTCGCTGCCGGGGTGTGGCTCAGGAGGCGAGATCCGCTGGTGGAGATCATGGCTGCGGTCAGCCTCGTTAGCTTCATCCTGACACTCGGCCCGCGCCTCATTGTCGTCAACGACCACACTGGGATCATCATGCCCTACGCGGGCCTGGACCATTTCCCAGTTGTCGGTGATCTGATGCCATCACGCTTCGCCGCTGGGATGTGGTTCGGCCTCGCCGTCCTGGCCGCGCTCGCCTTCAGCGACCTGGTGCAGCGCATTAGGCGATCGCGGGGGACGTTGGATGACCGCGGCCCGGGCGTCGGGCGCCACGTGCTGGCCCGCGTGTCCCTATCGGCGCTGGCGCCAGCGGTGGCGATCGTGCTCTTGGTGCCTCTCCTGCCCAACTGGCCCTATCCCGAGCACCCCGCGGACGTCCCCGTCTTCTTCACGTCGAGCGCTGATCAGGTGATCAGCCCGGGCTCGCTCGTGCTCACCTATCCCTACCCGCTGACCGCCACTGCCAATCCCATGCTGTGGCAGGCCGACACGGGTATGCGCTTCCGTCTTCTGGGAGGCTACGTCGTGGCCCCGGACGCCTCTGGAGCCGGTACCTTCTTCGCCGATGGCAACGTCTGGGAATACTGTCTGCTGACGGTCTACCAGGACGGCTCAGCACCGGCCTCGCTGTGCAGCCCGGGCGCCTTGAGCCAGACCCTGGCCCAATTAGGCGTCGGCACGATCATCGCGGACGACTCGTCACCCAACGCCGCGGTCGCCGATGCCCTCATCACCAACGTGGTCGGAAGCAGGCCCTGGGTCGGCGGCGGGATCTCGATGTGGACCTGCTCCAGCGCACTGGCGCGACCCACGTCCGGACCAGGGTGAGCTGAGCGCGCAGGCGCTCACGACCCGCCGCCAGAGCACGAGGTCCCCTTCTTGACCACGTCGAGCAAGCCGCTGGTGGGCAGGCTCACCGAGCCTGCAGGGGTGCAGTACCCGGCAGCCGCGGCACGCTCGAGGTCCGCTTCGAACTGCCCACCTGTCGTTCCGTTGGGGATGTAGACAAACAGCTCACTTGGCTGCACGCGGTCCAGGAACTCCGTGATCACCGGCGAGCCGTCTCCCTGGGTGAGCAGGACGCGCTGTGGTGGGATATCGAGCCCCGTTTGTGTGGCCCTTCCCGTGTAGTCCCAGAGATAGTAGGTCCAGCCGGGCACCGCCATCAGCCCGGCGACCAGTACGGCCGCATCCGGCTCGGCCTCGGAACGAGCGATGCCAACCGCGAGCCGGACCTCGTCGCCGTACTTGGGTTGCGGCTGGCCGCTGACCAACTGCTGGTAGGCGGCGCCTTCATAGGCCGCGGCGTCGGCGATCCCAGCCAGAAAGCATAGGAGCGTCGCAGCCGTCACCCCGAGTGCGGCGACTCGGACTGCGATGTCGTGATGGCGTCGCGCGGTCTCCTCTAAATCGCGAATCCACTGCGCCAACTGGCATGCTCCGAATCCGCTCAGCAGAACCAGCAGTGGCACCTCGAACAGAGTGGTCTCGTTGAGGCCGAAGGGCCAGTACCGCAGATACGATGCCACCAGCGTGAGGCTCAGCGACCCGCCGATCGCTACGAGAAGCGACCTCCCCCCCCGCGAGCGGGCTGCCCTGATGATACCGATGACGAGCAGCAGCCCCCAAGCCGCCGCAAGCGCGTTCGCCCCCCGAGGTCGTATCAGCGCGGGGCCAGCAGCGTTGTAGCCCGTGGTCAATCCGCCGACAACGAAGCTGCCGAGACCGTTCCAGACGAAGTGGATCTGCTGAGCCAAACCGGTGCGGGGAAGGAAGGAAGCATCCCAGTACGAGATCTTCGTGAGCGCGTTCTGCCGGATGGTGAAGAAGGCGAGGCCGACCAGGCCGATCATCCCCGCGGCCACCGCCCCGACCAGCTGTCGATAGCCGGCCTTGCCCCTCGCCGTTGCGACTACGTCTGCAGCCAGCAGAGGACCGGCCACCAAGATGGTGGCTAGGCCGAAGATCGTCGCTACCGCGATGCCAGCGTAGCAGAGCGATGCCAATCGGCCCCCTCGCTTGGTTCTCGGTTGAGTAACGGCAATATCGTGCAGCAGGAGCAGGACAAGAATCGACCCGGTGTCCGCGAGAAAGGGCTCGATCTGGACGCTAAAACCGAGGAGGCCGCCATTCAGTCCGCCGATCAGCGCGACCCCCAGGGCGGCCGGCAGGGGCATCCAACGACGGGCGATCAACAAGAGCAGCACGCAGGAGACAAGTAGCCACATGGCGGTCGGAAGGCGCAGGGTTATCTCCCTGCTTCCGAAGAGCTGGCCGGTGAACCGTTCTAGAAAGTACCAGCCGGCCGGAGAGGGTGCGGCGTCAGTGTGCAAGGCCTGCCACCAGTTGGCTCCATAGGAGATGTAATAGGCTCGTTCCTGCTCGTTGAACCAGAAAGGTGCCTTCAGGGTGGGTATGAGCGAAGCGAGGACCAGCGTAGGGACCGCGACTGAGACGCCCAGGGCGGCCAGAAGGGGGACCCGACGATGAGGGTGCGTCACGAGGTCAGTGGCTTTCACGGCCAACGTGATGATCCCCCAGGGGGCGTCAAAGCCCGGTCGCTTGAACGGGGAGCAGCCGTACCCTGCACATGGCTGGTCGCCTCGAGGCTAACCACGCGGCACGCGCCAGAAGAGCACCCCACCGATGTGTTGTGGCTGTTCCCCCGTCGCACTGGTCACGACCTCAGTCACCGTCTGGGGGAATGCACCGAACTGGTCGATGATGACCGACGACACGCCGTAGCGACGCAGGAACGTCCGAAACGCGCTTGCAGCCGCGGTCTCGGATGTGCCAGGGGGCAGGCCTTGGCCGCCACTCCCCCACAGGGCATCGGACAGGGTGGCCTGCACCGTCGCCGGGGAGAGCGTGGGGGAGATCAGCGTCCCCCCGGTCGCGGTGGGGGTGTAGATGTATCCGCCAACCAGGCGGAAGCGGAGACCGGTCGTCGCCTGCCACAGCATCGCCTGGTCATATGGGAATTCCGGATACGGATACACCAGAACGTTGGATCCCGCTGGGATCTGCTGCGCGCCGTCATCGGTGAAGAAGCTGGGTACCCCAGTGTTCTCCGACCGGTACGGGAGCACCGGCCAGAGGGGGACGAGGGCGACCAGACAGATCACGCCGGCCGCCCCCGCCCCCGCCCACCATCGGCGACCCGTCGAGTATCTCCGCCTGACTGCGCTCACCCCGGCGTCAACACCCACCGCAAGCAGCAGCGAGGCAGCCAGCTGGATATAGAGGGAGTACCGGAACGGGATCTGATCCCGGAGAAGTGGGAGGTGGCTCAGCACCTCGAAGGGAAGGGGGATCCCCGTGCTGTGGCCGGCGAACATCAACCTCGGGCCCAGGCTGAGCACAACCGCCGCCACCCCTGCACCCCCTAGGCCCACCACGATCCGGGATCGCCTCTGCCACACACCGACTGCGATCAGCAACAGGACCATGGGGATGCCCAGGTAGACGCCGTTCTCAGAAAGATTGCCGCCTCCGAAGCTCGATCCGGCGCCGATCCATGCGGCAGGGCCGAAGCGCTGGAGAGCGGTGGGCACGACCAAGCTGAGCGTGTCGGCCCTCAGGCCGTCAAGGATCGTGATCGGCTGCTGCGGACCCGGCAGAGAGCCGGGACCGGCGAGAAGGTAGTAGGCGGGCACCGCGAGCAGCGGCACCACCACGACTGCCGCGTAGGCAGCCGTGGGCAACACCTCCTTCCACCGCTGCGTCACTTGGCGGTGGTACACAGCCGCTAGGATGCCCAGACTCACGGCCGACATCACCATGAGACTCGCCAGGACGTCGACAGCGATGAAGAACTGGATGACCGCGAGCACCCCCAGGGTGAGCCCCGCGCGCCTCGCCGACCAGTGGCGACTGAGCAGTCGCTCCCAGGCAAACAGCCAAAGAGGGGGAACCACCACGAACGCCATCTGCAGATGCCCACTCGCCTGTCCGATCATGTAGGGGGAGAACCCGTACATCAGGCCGCCTATGAAGGCGATCGGCCACCGGGCGCGCCATTTCCGGAGCACACCGAATGCGGCCATCCCCGAGGCGGCCAGCGCCAGCCTCATGCCGACGTTGAGGGCGGCCACGGGTCCGAGTAGGAAGGTGATCGGCGCGAGCAAGAGGCTGAGGAACATGATGGAGGTGTTCACCACCATGTTTGCCCCGCCGGGCGCGTTGATGTAGGTCGTGTAGAAGGGGTTGCCACCGGCCGTGAGCAGGTGGGGCACCCAGCTCATGAACCAGATCTGCTGCGGCGTGTCGTAGCAGGCGCAGCCGAAGATCTGTGTCGACGACCAGGGGACCACCGGGGCAAAGGCGAGTGCTGCGAGCAGGCAGTACAGAAGCAACGCCACTCCGATCGAGAGCGTCCGCTTTCGCAACCCTGTTCCGGTGGCTGTCTTCTCCACGCGCACCGGGGTCCCTCAGAGCCCCATTGACCCGGCCAGCGCCGTCAACCTCTCGGCGAACGCCGTGTCACTGAATCGCTGTGCCGCGGCCCACACGTCCCTGCGCCAGACCATCGCCTGGGCCGGATCCTCGCGCACGATGCCGGCGTGCTGCAGGGTGGCAGCGAGAAGTTCCTTGACCGAGCTGAAGAAGTACCCCGTTCGACCCTCCTCGACGATCTCCAGCGGCCCGCCGCCACGGAAGACCACGGGAACGCAACCGGCGCCCATGGCCTCCACCACCGAGATGCCGAAGTGCTCCATCCGCTCCGGGTGCTGGGCGACGGATGTCCCGAGGCCGGCAGCGTGCCAGTAGATGTCAGAACCCTCAAGGATGCGCTGCATGGTTCCGATGGTCGCGTTCACGTGCATGGTCACCGGGAGACCCGCGGCACTCTTGTGAAGAGTATCGAGGTAGGCGCGACTCCCCCACCGAGGATTGGCCGACCCCACGAGGTGCAGCTCGTAGCGCGCCCCCGACCCATCTCTCTGCACCAGCTCTCTGAGCGCCCCGATCAAGAGGTCGTGCCGCTTTGCGTGGCCGCCCGTAAAGAAGCGCCCAACGCTGACGATTCGGATCACGCCGTCGTATGGTCGCTCCGAGGGTGGCTGATCCGGCAGCCGGCAGGGCGGGTAGAGGATCGTGGTCTCGGTAGGCGGAAGCGCCAACTTGATACGCGCCTCGGCGAGCGCCCGGCGCGCAAACTCGGAGTAAACGACGGTCCGCTGATATCCAGCGTCGAAACCGCGCCGCTCGCGCAGAATCCACTGGTCGGAAGGGAAGGGAAACTGGCACACGAAGAGATTGCGGTGCCCCAGTGCGCGCAGAGGAGGGAATGCCTCGTTTCCCATGGCCACGAAGAGATGGTAAGGGGCGATATTCGGGTCGAACCTGGTGACCGGCATCGCCTCCTGCAGTGTGAGACCCAGATCCCGCACGAGCTGGTCGACTCGCAGCGCGCTGTAGCGCTCGGGGGCCAGCACCTCCACGTGTCCGAATCTCTGGAGCGTTGCGACCATGGCGAGCAGGTACCGTTCACCGCCGCCGGGTACCAGGTCGTAGGGACTGAAGAGGCCGATGCGCCTCCGCCCCACGGTCACCCGTCCATCCGCAACGTTCATCCCCTTCCCGGCACTTCCAGGACAGCCAGCGCTGCGTAGTCCGTCACCGGCTTCTCTCCTCTCAGGACCGGCCCCCAACGGTCGAGGAACTTCACCTGGTTGAACTCGGGCTGACCTCTCAGATCGAGATCCACGAACTTCCGGGCCGTGGTGGCGTGCTCGAGGTGGACCACACGCGAGTCCCGGGCGCAGACGACACGGAATCCGAGCGCGCGCACCTTGAAGCAGAGATCGACGTCCTCGTAGTAAGCCGGCTCCCAGCAGAGGTCAAAGCCCCCGACACGGCGGAAGAGGTCGGTGCGGATGGCGAGGCAGGCGGCCGAGCAGTAGTCGACATCCACCTCGCCATCGACCGGCACATCCTTCGCCTCCATCCCTTTCTCGAACTGGACGGATGATCCGTCTGATCGCAACGACGCGCCGGTCTCCTGTACCCGACCGTCAGCAAACATCAGGCGGGCGCCAGCGGCGCCGACGTCCGGCCGTCCCATCGCCGTCAGCAGAGGTGCGAGCCAGCCCTCCGAAACCAGGACGTCGTTGTTCAGGAAGAGGATGATGTCACCGCGCGCCGCCTCTGCGCCGATGTTGTTGCCCTCTCCGAAGAAGCGGTTGACGCTCAGGAAGAGAGCGCGAAACTGGTCTTGGAGCGGGCGTAGCGGGGCCGTCTCGGAGGGGTGGCTCCCGTTGTCGACGACGATGACCTCGTAGGGCACGCCTTCCGTGTGGGCCCAGATGTGTCTCAGGCACTCCGCCGTGAGGGCACCGTTGTTGAAGGAGAGCACCACGATGCTCACGAGCGGCCGCACGCCGTCCATCCAGGGCTCGCGCGTGGTCAGCACGAGTTGCGTCGGCCAGGGAACCTCACCCGTCGGCTGGACCGGGTCCATCCAGCGCGTGCGCAGGGGGTAGGCATTGACGGGGACCGCGGGGGCGAGCGACAGTTCCACCTCCTCGGCCATCGTTGGCCGCCTTCGGAGAGCCGAGCGCGCGCGGAGCATCAGTCTCAGGGTGGGCAGGACGAGAGGGACGCGATCCACCGTCTTGCGGACCGCGCGAGCCCACCGGTAGAGGGGACGGTCCAGTTCGGCGCTGACCCGGGCCAGCGCAGCATCGAGCTCGGCGAGACGGCTCCTGCCGCCCTCGACGGCCCCGGCGCGGCAGGTCAGCATCCAGGCACTGCGACCGTCGCCGTCGGGCAGGCTCTCCAACCACCGGAGGCGCGTGCGCGCGTGGATGAGCAGGGTCAGGTCTCGAGACGAGGCCGACACCCGGGCGGGTCTCTGCCGACGGCTCGGCGACGCAACGGTCGGAGCCTCCATCGGAGGCTCGCCGAGCCCCAGTACCCTTTCCAGGGCCTCGCCGGACGCCACATAGGTGAACCGGAAGAGGGATGCCACCTGCGCGGCAACGGCGGGGCAGGGCTGGTCCGAGGTGGCCAGCGGCCCGAAGCCGTGGGTGCGGTACTCCGCCGCGGCGGATGCGGTGGCCGCGATGAGCCAGATCCCCGACGGAGAGAGGACCCGGTTGAGCTCTGCCAGGAATGGTCCGGTGGCGTTGGACAGCAGATCGAGCAGCGGCTCCGCGGTGATGATCACGTCGGTCATCACATCCGCGAGCGGCAGGCTTGCCACCTCGCCCGTGACCAGGGAGGCGTTGGGCGGTAGGCTCGACGGCGCGGCCTTCGCGGTGCTGGCCCTAAGGTCGATGCAACGCACCTCCCGCACCAGCGGGCTCAGGGCGGTGGCGAGGGAAGGGTCGTCGCAGGGGAGCACTCCCACCACCGGGAGGCCCGGATCGAGGCTGACGACGGCGCACAGGAGGTCGTTGCGCCAGCTAGTCACGGAGAGCGCACGGTGATTGCGAGATGGCCATCGCGGTCGAGGCGTGGAGACCCCGGGGAGTCCGGTGCCTCAGGTGCGCACGCTGGAGCATTCGACCGGCATGATAGCCAATCCGCCTCCGGTCGATCTCAAAGCCCGCCGTCACCGCCGCTGCCGTCGGGGACGGCGGCTCGCAGTTCGGAAAGGTAAGCTCGCAGGCCCTCGCGCCAATCGGGAAGAGGCTGTTCTCCGAGCTCCCGCCACCGAGCGTTGTCGAGTACGGAGTAGGCGGGGCGAGGTGCCGGCGTCGGGTAGCCAGCGCCGCCGATCGCCTCCACGGTGACCTCCAGCCCGGCCCGGCGAACGATCGCCACCGCGAATTCGTGCCAGCTGCACGACCCGGCGTTGGTGAGGTGAAAGGTCCCGACCTCCCCCCGCTCCACGAGGCGCACGATCGCCGGTGCCAGGTGCCCAGTCCAGGTGGGCGACCCGTGCTGGTCGGCGACGACGCGCAGGGGACCGCCGGCGCGGGCCAGACGGAGTATGGTGAGGACGAAGTTCGGCCCCTCCTGGCCGTAGAGCCAGGCGGTGCGCACCACCTGGTGCCGGCCCGCGGTCCGGCGGACCGCCTCCTCGCCGGCCAGCTTGGTCCGGCCGTAGGCACTCTGAGGGTGTGGATCGGCTGTCTCGCCGATCGGCTCCGTCGCGGTACCGTCGAAGACATAGTCGGTGCTCAGGTGGCAGAGGAGGATTCCCCTCTCGCTGCAGGCCTCGCCGAGGACCCGGGGACCGTCGCCGTTGACGCGGAGCGCCTCGGCCTCCGCTGTCTCGGCTGCATCCACGCGGGTCCAGGCGGCGCAATTGACCAGAGCGTCAGGACGGATGTCGTCGAGGAGAGCGGCCACGCTGGCGGCATCGCAGATGTCGACGCTGTCGATGTCGTGACCGTAGCCCTGGTGCCGGGTCGAGCCCGAGAGCGTTGCCAGGAGCTCGCGGCCGAGTTGGCCGTGGGAGCCCACCACCTCGATGCGCATCGCCCGCCTAGGCCGCGCCGGAGGGCAGCGGCTTGTAGTTGCGCCGGTAGAATTGCCAGAACTCACCGCTCTTGAGCGGACGCCACCACTGCGGATGCTCGACGTACCAGCGAACCGTCCGCTCGATGCCCTCGTCAAAAGCGGCGGGAGAGGCCCAACCGAGGGCCGTCAGCTTGGTGCAGTCGAGTGCGTAGCGGCGGTCGTGGCCAGGGCGGTCATTGACCTGTTGCTTGAGCGCCTCCGGCTTGCCGAGCAAACGCAGGATCGTGTCGGCAACCGTGCGTCCGTTGATCTCGCCGCCAGCCCCGATGTTGTAGTCGCCGCCAACCTCGCCCTTCCGCAACGCGAGGTCGATGCCCCGGCAGTGGTCCTCAACAAGCAGATAGTCACGCACCGCAGAGCCGTCGCCGTAGATGGGCAGTGGCAGATCATCGATGGCATTGGTGATGAAGAGCGGGATGATCTTCTCGGGATACTGGTACCAGCCGTAGGTGTTGGCGCCTCGGGTGACGATGGCGGGAAAGCCGTAGGAGGCCCGGTACGCGCGCACCAGCATCTCGCCACCCGCCTTGCTCGCGCTGTACGGGCTGCGCGGGTTGATGGGGTCCGTCTCGCGGCTTCGGCCCTCGTTGACCTCGCCATAAACCTCGTCGGTGCTGACATGAAGGAAGCGCTGGTGCCCGTGGGCGCGTGCAGCCTCCATGAGCACATAGACACCGTAGACGTCGGTCTGGATGAACTGGCCCGGGGCCTCCAGCGAACGATCGACGTGGGACTCGGCCGCGAAGTTGACGATGACGTCGGATTCACCGGCCAGGGAACCGACGAGCTCGGCGTCACAGATGTCGCCGTGCACGAATCGGAACCGGGTATCGGACGCCACGGGATCCAGGTTGCGGAGGTTGCCCGCGTAGGTCAGCTTGTCGAGGACGACGACCTGATCCTCGGGATGCATCGCGAGGGTCATCCGGACGAACTCGCTGCCGATGAATCCCGCACCCCCGGTGATGAGGAGCCTCATTCCGCCGTGCGCCACATGACCGTCAGACCAGCTCGAGGCGCTCGATGCGGCCCTCGCGGCAGTCCACGGTGGCGCTCAGGTGGTGGCTCAGCGGGCCGGCGGGCACCGGGGCCAGCGTCGGTCCCCAGACCACCTCGTCGTCGGCGACCTCCAGTTCGACGTCGACCTCGTCGGCACCGTCCTCCCGCCAGTAGGCGGCGGTCACGCAACGCTCTCCGCCGTCCGCCAGGGAATGGGCGGCGCGGCCGATCAAGCGGTAGGTCTGCGGGTCGCCGCGCACCGCGTCGAGCGCCTGCGTGTCGAGGTACTCATCGAAGCGGGTCTGGTCGGGCGTGTCCAGCCGGGCCAAGTCGCCGAGGAGGCGGCTGAGCAGCTCCGAGACCCGGGTGGTCGCCGACGCCCGCACCGCCGCATCCTTGTCCCAGCCCTCATCGCGGGCCGGCTCCACATGGATGAAGGTCATCTCTCCTCCCTCCGGGCGACGCCGCGGCGCCACCCCGGACGCTGCATGATAGTCCAGGTCGGCGTGTTTCCGGACCTTCTCCAGATGGTGGAGGGTCGCCCCGCGTCGACCGTCCGCGATCTCTCAGGCCCTGCTCAATGGCGTCTCGGGGCGGAGCTCAGCCTAGACTGCCCCGACGTGGAACCCGCCCGGAAAGACCACCACGGCGCGGGCCGAGCTGCCGCCACCGCCGGCACCGCTCTCCTCGGCCTCGTGCTCGCGGTGGCGATCGCACGGCTCAGCCGGCAGGTCCCGCTCAACTCGGACCAGGCCAGCTCGGTGCTGGAGGGCTGGGCCATGGCCCACGGCAACGTGCTGCTGGGCGGCTGGACCCTCCCCTCCGACAGCTTCTTCACCGACAAGCTCCCCCTGTTGGCCCTCCTAGAGTGGTTCCAGGGGCAGACCTCGGCTGTCGAGTACGAGGCCGCGGGCCTGCTCGGCGCCGGTGTCGTCCTGGTCGGCATCTGGCTGGCGGGCGGCCGGCTCCGGGGCCGGACCCGGGCGGTGGCCATG
>PLTL01000070.1 GCA_003164475.1 Candidatus Dormiibacterota bacterium
TGGATCAGGCATCCAGTGGAGTCTAAGCCCGCCAGCGACCCTTTCGGGGGGGATTGGCCGGGTTTGCCCGGCCAACTCGAGCGGGTCGGGTCCGGTCAACGCTCCACTCGGCCAATTGCCGCGGGACCTGACGGCGTCCGGCCACCGCTTCGCTGAGAGCCGTCAAGGGGAGGCGCTTCACGGTTTGCCCCTCGGCGCCCCAGGTTGCAGCGAGGGCGCGGCACAGCGCGGATGCCAGGGGGCGGTGCCACCGGCTCGCTAGCTCCGATCATTCGGCACTGTGTCACTTGACAAAGGAAGGGGATTGGCACAAGTGAAGGGCAAGCGCTACCGTCTCGGGCAATGGCCAAGGCAGACGGTGTGCCGGGGGCCGATGAGTCCCGCGGCCGCTGCGTCTCATGCGGCTTTCTCGCGACGCACGGCATCCATGACGCTACGTTGCACGAGGTTGGCCTCACTGGACGCGAGACGGGCCGTATCGGCGGTAGCGGACTCCATTGCTTTCGGCAGGCTGCGCCTCTCCTTCAGGAGATCCGCGATGCTACCGTCGGGCCTAACGGCCGAAGGATTCAAACCGAGGAAGTTATCGTCTCAGTGCTGCGTCGCGACCGCAATTGCTCCAAGTGGTGTTTGTACGAATCGGGACAGTCTGCCGAGAAGCACCTGGAGCGGCTCCAGATGATCCAGCTGGAGGAGGAGCGCAAGGCTCACGATCTCCGCTTAGCCGCGATGGAGCGTGATTCCCGGCAGTCGGCCGAGAAGATTCAGGCCGACAGCCTAGAGATCGCCAAGGCCGTAAAAGGCTTCACGACAAAGTGGACATACGCCGCCTTCGCGGTGGCCATCGCCATCCTCATCTTCACGGCACTGACTTACTTTGGGATCAAGCCGTGAGCGCCTTGTGCGGGTAACGAAGTAACCGGGGGCGGACCAGAATCGGGTTCCTGCGTCAGCGGGTCCGGCCGCTCAGCCTTGGGGCGAGTGTCTAGGAGCCGTTTCAGAACCTCAATGGGATCGTCTCCCTCTAGGTTGACGCGGCGTTCCTGGTGAGGTCTGGGCGGCTTACCGTCACCTCGCATCTCGCGCGTCACAACGGCAGCGTGAGATCGCCCCACCAGTAGGGGTCACTCACCTCAATCTCGGGAAAATCGCTCGCGACGTGAAAGCGGTGGTTCCATCTGAGGAGGATGTCGCAGTTCGCGCGCAGAGCGCTGGCAAGATGCACTGCATCCGCCGGCTTGAGGCCATGCCGTCGCGCCAACCGTCGCGCCTCGGCTGCCAGGGGCAGATCGAGTTCGACCCAGATTATGCGGCTGGCTGGAAGGACCTCATCGATGATTCGCTCTTTGTCTTCAGCGAGTGGTGCTTGCTCCCACCTCGGTCGAATGATCTCGGCCGCAACGAACGTGGATGCGACGATCGAAATGTCCCCCCGACTGGCCGCCTCGAAGATCTCTCGCGCGATGGGCGCGCGATCGACCTCATCATTAATCGCCGCTAGGTACACCGATGTATCGACGTAAGGGCGCCGGTATTGTGCTGTGGCCATCAGCCGACGTGCTCTTCCATGTACTGGGACAGGGTCTGATCGCCGATGAATCCGGGGTCTAGCCCGACTAGTTCCGTCAACGATCTAACCTCTGCCAAGGACGCCAGTTCGGGATCTTCCACGCGAATTGGTTGCCCCTTCGCGTTGCGGATCACCATACCGCTCAAACGCATCCGCTTTCCCAGCGCTTCTCTGACGGCCTCAAGCGAACCCTGGTCGAAGTAGCCCGACACGGGCCTACGCGTCAACTCGTCATAGATGTTGAACTTCGGTCTCGTCCCGTGCAGATTCACCGCCTCAAGGCGACCGGTTACCGACCCGAGGCCGCGACTCTCAGGCCGCATGAGCCGAACCACGTTATCGGCCGCTTTGTGAGTGACAGTCACGCTAGTGGTGGCCCCACCGTCGAGATCCGCGGTCACACTGAAAGCGGAGACAACCCCAACCAACGGCCGGGTGATCTTCTTCACGCGGTCCAGGGACTTCTCAGACAGGTACTCAGGCAGGACATTCCCTTCCTCGATGACGCGAAGCCCATCTACGTAGGCAAGGGTGATCCGCCCCAAGTCCGCCTCTTCGACATCCGCCCGAGGTTTCGAGAGAAGCCCAACCCGAGCGCTATCCGTGCGGAGATACTCGACGAACCAAGTGACCTGCGCCTTCCGAGGGGTGATGGCAGAGGCCAAGTCCCTGAGAATCGAGACGGAGTTGGCCAGCGCCGTGGCAAGAACGGAGGCAGCGATCGTCCCCGGCGGCCCTTCGATCTTAAGATCCAAGCGCGCCATTGCCGTTCTGCCCCCTAGCGTGAGTCCGAGTACATCAGACGTCGACCGGCGACCTGAGCCATCAGCGTCTTCATGCGAATCGTATCACTGAGCCCGCGCGTGGAGTGCCGAAAATCAAACTCTGCAAGGTAGCGCGGCAAGTGCTCGCGACTCACGCGGTGGTGCGTACCGTCGATGGACCGCTTTAGCTGGGAGAAGTAGTTCTCGGCCTGGTTCGTGGAGACATCCCCGCGCACATACTCACCCGACCGCTGGTCGACGGAAGAGTGGGACGCCAGCTCGCGGGCGGCAGGCCAGTAGGCGTGCGCGGCGTCAGTGTAGAGGTGCGTTGCCTTCATGTCCGTCGTCGCGCGGAGTGCCTTGCGAAGGGTGCGGCCGGTCACGTCGGCGACGACGTGGGAACGGACCTCCCCCGTCTCGCGCGAAACCAGCGACACCACAGGCGTCTTGTCCGTCAGTCCTTGCCTAGACACTGGTTGCTTGTTAGCGTGACGGTTCTTCGGCGTCCCGCCAATCCAGGTCTCATCAGCTACAACGCGGCCGCTGAAAAGCGGGGCGGGGTTTCCGGGCCGCATCGCCTCGCGGATGCGGTGCAAGAGAAACCAAGCCGTGCGCGGGGTGAGGTGGTACTTGCGCTCAATCTCCCGCGCGGCCACGCCGTTCTTGGAGGCGCACAACTCAAAGATGACGAAGATCCAGGTGCGGATCGGCACCTTAGTGCGCTCCATGATCGTTCCGACGAGAACGGAGAACTGCCGCCCGCAGTCCCGGCAGTCCCAGACGCGGCGCTCGGACACGGCGCCGGTTCGCGTCTTCTGAGACTTGGTCGTCAGGTAGTGCCGGGCAACTGAGCCACAGTGTGGGCAGACGGGGTCGCCCCCAGCCCACCGGAGTTCTTCGAGGAACTCGTAGGCCGCCCGCTCGGTCGGGATTCTCTGGGTGATGTTCCCGATGGAGAGTTCCATGCCTCAGAGTATGGCCCAATCCCCTTCCTTTGTCAAGTGACACATTGCCGATCATTCCCACTCCCCCGCAGCCAGCTGTCCTCGCGCAGCTTCTCGGGGAGGACCGCGGCCAAGGGTCAGCGGCGGATCAGCTCGCCCTGAATAACATCCGCGAGCTCCCGGGCCTTGGCTCGTGAGAGCGGACCCATCCCCTGAACGCCGAGGGTTCCGCCAGCGGTGGAGAGCCGCACAGAGCTGGGGTGCAGAGCCGGGGTTCTGAGTGTGACGTCCTGGATGTGGGTGAGCGGGACCGCGCGCTCGAATCGGCTGACGATGCCCCTGATGACGACGACTCGGTAGGTGGTCACGACGAACCGATCAGCCCTCCGCCAGATCGCCCACAAACCGAAGGTGAGGAGATACGAGGACCAGGTCCAGAGCGCCGAGGGGAGGCAGTCATAGACGATCTCCTCGCCAGGATGAAGTCGCAAGCGCGGGACATGCCATGGCACGGACTCATTAACAGCTGCCTAACTCATGGTTCACGCCACCTCCGTTTGCGGGGGTAGT
>PLTL01000076.1 GCA_003164475.1 Candidatus Dormiibacterota bacterium
AGCTTCACCGGATCGCCGCTCCTCAGGCAGCCGTGAACGGGGTCGAGCTGCCGGACGGGATAAGGCGTGCCCGTCGCCGGGAGGGCGGCCGGGTCCCGGACGAGGTGGTGCTCGGCCATCGTCGAGTGCTGGCNNCCGTGCTCTCCACATTCTCCGGAGCCGGCGCTGAGACCTCCGTCCTCTGCTTCACCCACGGCGAGGCGTCGACCCTGCACGGCGTGGCCGGCGACCTCCGCGCCCTTCGCGAGCGGGAACTGCAGGAAGCCGCCGCCGTCCTCGAGGTGGCCACCGTGCGGCTCCTTGACCACCCCGACGGGCAGCTCGAGAGCGTCTCCCTCGATACGCTCGTCACTGAGGTCCTGGCCATGGCGGATGCGGTGGCGCCTGACCTGCTGCTGGTCTTTGACGAAGGCGGCGTCAGTGGGCACCCCGACCATCGGCGCGCCACCGCGGCCGCGCGCCGCGCCGGCGGCCTGCGGAACCTTCCCATCGTCGCCTGGGCCATCACGGACCGGGTGGCTCGGGCCCTCAATGCCGAGTTCGGGACGACCTTTCTGGGACACCCAACTCGAGCGTTGGACGTGCGTCTCACGGTGAACCGCGAGCGTCAACGAGGTGCCATCGCTCGTCATCGAAGCCAGTCTCAGGCCAACCCCGTCCTCTGGCGTCGACTGGAACTCCTCGGCGACGTGGAATGGATCCGTCTCCTGGACGCCGGCGGCGGGCCGGCCAGGTCGTGACCGGGATGCCGGGAGCCTGCGGCCGGAATCGAGGCCCCCTCAAGCGGAAGCCGCGAGCTGCTCCGCGACTCGGTGGAGCCGCGCCGAGGCGTCTCGGGCCACCTCCTCGACGGCGGCGCCGCCCACCAGGGAGAGGGCTGCGACCGGCTCCATGAAGCGGATCCGCGTGCGGCCCGGGGTCTCCTGCTCGACGACCACGTTGCAGGGCAGCAGCACCCCGACTCCGGGCTCGCTTTCCAGGGCGCGGTGGGCTAGGCGTGGATTGCAGGCCCCGAGGATGGTGTACGGTCGAAAGTCGACGCCCAGTTTCGCTTGGAGAGTCGCGCGGACGTCGATCTCGGTGAGAACTCCGAAGCCCTCCCCCGCGAGGAGGGTGCGCGTGCGCTGTTCGGCTGCCGCGAACTCCAGCTCGACCTCGACGCTGAATTCATACCCACCGTTCGGCACGGTCACGCCTCCGACCGCACGCTGGACCGCTCCCGCGCGGGTGACAACCCCACATCGCGTCGACGATCGCGCAGCCCCTCGAGGTACTGGGACACCGCCACCGCCGCGGTGGTGCCGTCCCCGACCGCGGTGGAGACGTGCCTGGTCAGCTGGGCGCGCACGTCTCCCACCGCCCAGAGCCCCTCGACCGACGTCTGCAGGTCACGCCCGGTGAGGACGTACCCCGCAGCGTCTCGTTCCACTTGGGCAGGCAGGAGCAGGGAGTTGGGAAGGAAGCCGACGAAGATGAACACGCCGGTGACCGCCAGGTCACGCTCCTCGTGGTTTCTCTCCAGGCGCACACCCGAGACCACGCCCTTCCCGTGGATCTCCCGGACCCGGGCGCCGAGGATGAAATCGATGCTGGGGTTGGCCCGCGCCCTCGTCTGGAGAATGGGCTGCGCTCGGAGCTGACCGCGGCGGTGGATGACCGTGACCCTGCTGGCGTAGCGGGTGAGGAAGTCAGCCTCCTCGAGCGCTGCATCGCCGCCCCCGACCACCGCCAGCTCCTGACCCTGGAAGAACGCGCCGTCGCAGACCGCGCAGTAGCTGACTCCCCGGCCCGCGAATTCCGCCTCGCCGGGCACGTCGAGCTTTCGCGGCCGGCCGCCGGCGGCGAAGATCAGGGCGGGGGCGTGCAGCTCTCTCCCGCTCACCAGCCGGGCCACCTTGGTGCCGCCGGGGCCAATCTCGACCGCCTCCACCGGCTCGAACTCGCGAATGTCGAGACCGAACTTGCGGGCGTGGTCGCCCATCTTGCTGGCCAGGTCCCCGCCGGAAATCGACTCGAATCCCGGGTAGTCCTCGATCAGCTCGGTGTTGAGCAGCTGGCCGCCGATCGGGCCACCGTCGACCAGCACCGTCTTCAGGTTCATGCGAGCAGCGTAGAGGCCGGCGGCAAGGCCCGCCGGCCCGCCCCCGACGATGATGAGGTCGCAACTCTCCGACCGATCACGGCCCGTGTCCGCTGGCGTGACCGCGTCGATCCCCAGCGAAGCCAGGGCATCACGCATCAGTGGTCCCACCAACTCTGCCATCTCCTCCACCTCAGCGAACGGCCGAGAGATCCTCGGCGCTTCACACACCACTGATGCACGAGCGGGCGAAATGGTGCGGACGCAGCCCTGGTCGCTCTGAAGTAGAGATCCACCCGCTGCGCCGGCGGAGAAAACCAAGGTGGCGTCGGTGGTCGCCTCGGAGGAGGTGGTGAGCCACCACATCGGATAGCCGCGCACCATCTGGTATCGCCGCGCATCCGTGGAACTGACAGCCGGCTCTGTCGGATCGCTAGATCCGCCCGGCCACACCCTGGAGATGAACATGGCTCAGAACATGGGAACCCCCGACCGCGCCGTGCGCATCGTTGTCGCCGTCGTCGCCGCCCTGGTCGCCGGCTGGGCGGGATTCGGCACGGCTGCGGCGCCGGCCCGGGGGCACTGGGCGCCCTTACCAGTACGTACCCTCTCGACCCCCTTGGGGCTTCGGACTTCGTCCGGAGAGGGTACCTGGGGTCGAAACCTAACAAACACTCGGCGACCCGCTTCCGATCCGCCTCTTTCTCTTTAGTGGAGGGTCGACGGCTACCCTCCCACCTGGCGTCAGTCGACCTCCCATGGGGGCGCCAGGAGCCTCCCGAAATAAGGGTGGGCGCCTCCCAGGAGCTCGACGCTGAACCTCCCAATGTGGTAACTCGACGCTCACCCTCCCAGCGCCGACGCCCTTCATGAGCGTGAGCTGGGTTCTCGGCCCGCCAGAACCGTTGCGACCGTTGCGCGTGGATGATAGACTACGAAAGTAGGAGGTAGTCATGCCCACGACGCTCACCGGCCCGGACGTGCGGGCCTGGCCCTCGCTGAGCCGCGCCGCCCGCGCTCTCGGCGTCGACAAGTCAACGCTCTCGCGCCGCGACGATCTTCATGGGGAGCGCGTGGGGCAGCAGGAGATCCGCCTCTCTCCGGCAACGGTGATGCGCCTGGCTCGAGAGTACCGCCGGCGCGTCGTCGATGAGGTGGCCTTCGACCTGGTCGAGTATGCCCGCGAGCAAGCGCAGGATCAGACCGAGGCGGTCGAGGCCGAGATCGATGCCTACCTGGCGGGTCACCCTTCGACCCCTCCGGACGTCGCCCAACTCCTCGAGTTGGCTCGCCGCCACCTACCCGCCGACCTCTATCGGCAGGTCGAGCGAGCCACGCTGGGGACGTAGGAGCGGGGCGTCATCGGCCTGGACTAGGCAGCTCCTCGATCTGGGGGACGTCCTGTACCAGCGCCCGCCCCACCCCCGGACTCCCGAACGTGTCACCAGCCGCAAGGTAGTTCCCGAAACCACAATCTCGGAGCGGCGTAGCGGGGCGACGATGGCCTCCGAGCGCTACGATGCGGGGGATGGCTCTGCCTGCCTTTCCCACTGACGATCCTGCGACCCAGGAGGCCGAGGCCCTGCTTGGGCCACCCGGCTCGCCCTTGCGGATTCAGGTTCGTCAGGCGGCCGCCGCTGCGCAGCGCGGGCAGCCGGCCTTGAGCGCGGCCACGGCGCGGGAGCGGCTGAGCCGCATCGCCGGGGTAGCCGACGAGCTCCGCGCCCTCGACCGCGTGCCCCCAGAAACTGGCCCGTAGACCTCGTGCTCCAGCCGCGTC
>PLTL01000021.1 GCA_003164475.1 Candidatus Dormiibacterota bacterium
CGGACTCCGGTGGATGGCAGGGCCCGCAGCGACTGACCCCACCCAACTTGCTGGCCTCGGACCCCCATCCGATCACCAACGGCGCGGGGCGCATCGACGTCTTCTGGACCGGGGCCGATGGCAACCTCTGGTCGATCACCTACCTGCCCGGCAGCGGCTGGGGCACCGCCGCCTCCGACGGGGCCGGCCCGCTCGGCTCGGATCCGGCACCCGTCTGGGTGGCGCCCGGGGTGATCGACGTCTTCTGGGAGGGTACCGACCAGGGTCTCTGGCACGAGTTCTCCGTCAACGGCCGCTGGTCGGGGGCCGAGAACCTGAGCCCGCTTCCGATGGGATCGCCCCCGACCGCGATCGCGGCGGCGACGTACCAGGTCGAAGTCTTCTGGGAGGGCTCCGACACCCATCTCTGGAGCGTGGCCTACGACAACGGCTGGCAGTCAGCGCGGGGGCTCGGCAGCGTCCCGCTTGGCTCCGAGCCGGAGCCTGACCTGATGGCGCCTGGGGTGCTGGACGTCTTCTGGGTCGGTCCTTCGACCAATCTCTGGCATGAGACTGACATCTACGGGAGCTGGACGGCGCCTTCGTCCCTGGGCAATGGACCGCTCACCACAGCGCCAGCGGTGGTCTCCTCGACCCCGGGGATCATCAACGTCTCGTGGCGTGGTTCTGACGGCAACGTCTGGCATCTGGCGTACGACAATGGCTGGCAGGCCGCCGCTAACTGCCTCGGCGGCGGCCCGCTGCCGTAGGGGCGCCGCCGGGGGGGCCCACCTGATCCCGCCGATCTGTCCTCAGGGCCACATTGCCGTGGCCCCGACCGAGCGGGCGGTCCCGCCCCCACCAGCGCGGGCTGCCGACTGTGACAGGCGTGCGACGCAACTCCCCCCACGAATCCCCTCGTGCTTGGCATACTGTGGCCCCGGTCTCGCGGGTGCCGCCTACATGGGCATACGTTCGATCCCATGACAACACGTCAGTGCAAACTTCTCAGATAGTCCGCATCGCGGACCCTTGCTACGCGTCGATCCGCGGGCCGCGAAGGCGCCTGCGGGTGTCCGGCGTCGGGGACTTCTTGCCCCCAGAGCGAGTTCTCGGTCGTGCTTTCAGTGCCTGATCCACTTATCCACGACACTGAAGGCGCGCCCCGTTCAGGCCGCAGAACGCAGGGTCTGAACGCGAAGGCGGTGTCCCACGGACCGTCCCCAGAGCCGATCGCCACCGGGCACGATGCGAACGCTGTCAGGCGCACGCCGCGGAAGCGAGACGAGGCGAGGAGCCAGTTGGAAGACGAGCGGCGCAGGCGAGCCGAAGCCGAGACCGATCTTACCCTCCAGACCGAGGCTTACGAGACTGACTTGCGGTCCCTTCGCCTGATTCGCCGCCGTGAGGAGCGCCTCCGGCTCCGCCAAGAGGTACTGACAGAGGCGCTTTTCCACGCTAACACGGAGCTGCAGCGTGCGGAAATCGTGTCTGCAGAGTTGTCAGCGGTCAAGGGCTCGGCCTTCTACCGAGCAGCTATGGGCTACCGACGCGCCGTCGAGCGAGTAGCGCCCGAGCAATCCATCAGGCGCCGCGTTTACCGCGCTCTGGTGCGAGCCCTAGCCCCGAAGCCTCCGGACACTGCCAGCGCCGACAGGTCTGACATGGTCCCGTTCTGCCTTCCTACCGCCGCCGATCCCGCAGCGACGATCATCATCCCGGCGCATAACGACTGGGCGCTCATTGCAGACTGCCTGAGGTCGATTGCCGAAGACGCCTCGGGTACCCCCTACGAAACCATCGTCGTGGACGACGCGTCCACCGACAAGATCAGCAGCCAGCTGTCCCACGTGTCAGGCGTCACCATTGTTCGGCTAAATCGCAATCGAGGGTTCGCGGGCGCGGTGAATGCGGGGCTCGAGGTCGCGCGGGGCCGGTTCGTCGTCCTTCTCAACAACGATACGGTTGTGCGACCGGGCTGGCTGGACGCCCTGGTTGACACGGCGGAGGAGAGCAGCGACGTTGGCGTGGTCGGAGCCAAGCTCGTTCATCCAGACGGGCGGCTCCGGGAGGCTGGGGGCATCATCTGGCAAGATGGCTCCCGTTGGAGTTACGGCCACGACCAAGACGCGTCGGATCCTGCCTACAACTTCCGCCGAGATGTCGACTACTGCTCGGACGCGTGCATCCTGGTGCGCCGCGATCTCCTTGACGGGGTGGGCGGCCTGGACAACCGGTTCTCGCCCGGCTTCTACGAGGACGCGGACCTCGCCTTCTCGGCTCGCAAGTTCGGGTATCGGGTCGTCTATCAGCCCCTTGCCACTGTCGTCCAGACCGAGAGCGCGAGCCGCAATACCAACATGTCATCCGGCATCGAAAGCCACCCGGCACTTAACCTAGAAGCGTTCCGGACGAAATGGCACAGCGAACTCGCTGCACAGAGTGCGGCGGCTCCGCGCTCGGTGAGACTTGCTGGTTGGCGCTCCTCCGCTGGGCGTGCCCTCGTGATCGACCATCAGCTCCCGACTCCAAACCAGGATTCCGGCTCGCGCCGGATGTTCGAACTGATCCGCCTTCTGAGCGAGTTTGGCTTCGGCGTCACCTTCATCCCTCATAACGGCACCGATCTTGCTCCGTACTCTCAAGCCCTTCGGGATCTGGGTGTTGAGGTGCTGGAGGGACCGCACCGCCTGCCTGAATTCCTAGGCGAAGTCAGCTCTGACCTTCGGTTGGCCCTCCTGTGTCGGCCTTTCACCGCGTGGCAGTACCTGCCCGTTGTGCGTCAGTCCAGCCCAGAAACCAAGATCATTTACGATACAGTGGATCTTCACTTCCTCCGGCTGCGCCGCGAAGCAGAGGTCAACCAAAGCGCGGACAGCAGCCGCGACGCAAAGCTGCATCACGATATGGAGTTGACGCTGGCGAGAGCGGCCGATGCCACCCTCGTGGTATCGCCTGCCGAGCGGGATGTCCTGCTGCACGAGGACTCGAGCCTAAAAGTACACGTGGTGCCAAACATTCATCGGCACGAGCACCCGGGACCCCCCTTCGCCCAGAGGGAGGGGATTCTATTCGTTGGCAGCTTCCCTCATCTGCCCAATCGCGATGCGGCTCACTGGCTGGTCGAGGACATCCTTCCACTCATCCGCCACCAGCTTCCGACCCTGCCCGTTCTCCTCGTCGGGAGCCAACCGACGGACGATATTAGGGAACTGGCGGGTGACGGGGTCCGTGTACTTGGTTGGGTTCCGGACCTCACCGACCTCTATGAGAGAGCCCGTTTGTTCGTGGCGCCTCTGCGCTACGGCGCTGGCATGAAGGGCAAGGTGGGTGAGAGCCTTGCTTACGGTCTCCCCGTGGTCACGACGCCGATCGGGGCAGAGGGCATGGGGCTGCAGCACGAGGACGATGTGCTAGTCGCCGAGACCGCCGAGGACTTTGCATCCGCCGTCGTCAGAGCCTACTGCGACGCGGGGCTGTGGTCGAGGCTGGCAACCTGCGGACGGCGTAGCATCCTTCGGCGCTTTTCGCCCGACGCGGTCCGCCCGCTGCTCGCAAGGGTGCTGGCCGACGTCGGTGTGCCCGTGGCCGTGAGCCGGTAGCGGTCCAGATCACCTCCTTGGAGGTGGCGGACGGCTTGAGCCTTGGCGTGCTCATCGGCTCCTCGCGCCACCGGCTGCTGAGCAGCGGCCGTCGATCCTGGAGTTAGTTGTGTCCCCCCAAGCGGGGACACCGAAAAGAGAGATACAGTACAAGCTGTACTGTCCGGCCGACCGCCGGATCCGCGCTGAGAGCAGGCTCGCAGCACGGCCGTGGCTCCAGGCAATCTCATCATGTCGCCACCCCATCTCACCGTTTGCACTCTGACGCGCAACTCTGCCGCGTCGCTGGAGTTGTGGGCGACCTCTGCCCGTGAGTATGCCCACGAGATCGTCATCGCCGTCGACGCATCCTCCGACGATGGGACCGATGAGATCGCCCGCCGGGTCGCGGATCGGGTCTGCCTCGTCCAGCATCCAGGCTTCCTTGAGCGCGCGGCCGACTGGCTGTTCCGCCAGGCCACTTGCGAGTGGGTGCTGCAGCTCGACGATGACGAGGTCCTGGGTTCTGAGTTCGCGGCCAATGTCTCGCGCCTCCTTACGTCGGAAGACCTGACCCACTACTATTTCGAGCGTCGTTGGCTCGTCAGGCAGGACAACGGGGGGATAGGATGGCTCACCGGCTATCCCTGGAGCAATGATCCATGCCTCCGGCTCTTCAGGAACATCGGCAGCCTGTTCTGGCACCCACTGGAGATGCACACGCAAACCTGCGTGCTGGGAGCGGGCAAGCTCCTCGGTGTCGCCGAAGGCACTCTCTATCATCTCGACCTTCTCTGGCGCACACGGCAGGAGCGAGAGCGCAAGGTGAGAGAGCAATACCACGGTGCCTGCGGAGACTTCTACCTCTTCGAGGACCGCTTCTCAGCGGAATTGGCCGGGCCCGTCGGCGACCCCGCGGTCATCGAGTTCGCCGAGACGACGCTCGCCAGGCGTCGGGCTGCGGATCCACCTTCGACGGAAGGGAGCAGGCGCGCTCCGTCAGCGTCGCCCGCGCCGGTCTCACTTGACGAAATGGCCGCTATGGCCCGGCGGAACTCGCCCGATCTCACCCGCTACGGAGTCGAGTTCCTGTCTAGCGATACGCCGGGGCTCATGCAGCAGGATAGGGCATACGCCGTCCACCTCACCGTGAGGAACGCAAGCGATGGGACTTGGGACACCGGCGCGGCCCGGGGCCCCGTTCACATCTCCTATCACTGGTGGCCGAAGAGCGGCGAGGAGGCGACGTACGACGGCGTCCGAAGTTGGCTGCCGCAGACGTTGGCTCCCGATGAGACGGTAGCCATCACGGCTCATGTGCTAGCGCCGTCACGGCAGGGGAAGTACGTTCTGGAATGGGACGTGGTGCAGGAGAACGTCTGCTGGTTCGGCCAGCGCGGCGCCTCGACCCTACGCCTGGACATCGAGGTGAACAGCTCGGAGGATGGCAGCCCAGCCCCATCCGCCCTCGCGTCACTGGATGGGATAAGGCCATAATGACCCGCCTCACCCCAGGCAGCCTCTCGTCGTGTCCACCTCATCATCAGTCGCGCCTCCTATTCGCAGGCTGTTGATCTTCGCTTCCTGTGGCGCGAGGAAGGGCTGAGGGGCGGGCCGATGAGCAGGAGGGCCGGTTTGCGGGAGACCCGATCCCCGGGAACTATCCGCCTTCGGCGGCCCCGGAAGGCGTGCGCCAGAGTGAACGCGCGTCGAGAATCCGCTTCACCAGCGATGCGGCGTCCACGCGGAACCGGTGCTCCATGTACTGCTGGCTCCCAGAGTACCTGTCCGGAACGCTGTCCACTCCCGCCCGGATGAGCCTGCAGCGAAGACCCTCCTCCGCGATCACCTCTGCGGTGAGGGATCCGAGACCGCCGTCGACATAGTGGGTTTCGACAGTCATAGCAACTGGCGCCGAACCGAGGAACGAGGCGATGTCATCGCGGGGGGCGGGTGCCAGGCAGGCGACCATTGCAAGACCGCACGACACGCCCAAAGCCTCGAGTTGGAAGCATGCATCCGCTGCTTCCGTGGCGATCGCACCCGTGGCTAGTAGAGCTGCATCACCGCCGCGGCGCAGGACCTCGACGTGCCCGATGCGGAAGCGACCCCCGAGATCTGGGAGCGAGGACCCATCGTTCTTCCCGATGCGGAAGTAGACGGGCCCAGGAACATCCCGCGTAGCGCGGAGTGCGGCCGCCGCCTGGGCGCCATCCGCCGGTGCCACCACCGTTATCCCCGGCTGCATGCGCATCACACCGAGATCCTCGAGCGCGTAGTGCGAGATTCCGGCCGCCCCGTACTCGAAACCACCGCCGATCCCGACCACCCTCACGGGCAGACCGTGAACGATCGCACCGTTGCGGATGAACTCGTACCCACGCAGGCTGGCAAAAGTGGCGATCGAGTATATGAACGGGATCCGTCCCGAGTGTGCCAGACCGGCCGCCACGCCTGCCATATTCTGCTCGGCAACCCCCACATTGATCACACGCCGCGGATGCGCCTCAAACAGGGGCTCGAGAACGTGATACCCGAGGTCCGCGGTCAGCAGCACCACGCGCTCGTCCTCGTTCATCAGGCGCTGAAGGGCACCGACGAACTCTGCCCTCATGGCCCAGTACCGAGAGATGAGATGGCTAGCGCGTAGTCCTCCTCCGACATGGAGGAGTAGTGCCAACGCAGCTGTCGCTCCATGAAGGCGACGCCCTTGCCGAACGTCGTATGAGCGACTACGGCGAGGGGTTGGGATCCATCGCGCTCGACGAGCCGCAGGGCGCTCTCGAGAGCGGCAGTATCGTGCCCATCGACATCGACGGCGAGCCAGCCAACCGCCTCCCATCTGGCGCGCAAGTCGCCGAGCGCGATCACGTCATCGGTGTTGCCCATCGCTTGCTGGCGGTTGTAGTCGACCACCACCACGAGGCGGCCGAGGTGGCGTTGAGCGGCGAACATGGCCGCTTCCCAGGTGGCTCCCTCGTCACACTCCGCGTCGCTGCAGATGACAAATGTCCGCCACGGCTCCTCACCAAGCTGGGCGGCCAGGGCGCATCCAGAGGCAAAGCTCAGGCCTTGACCGAGGGACCCCGTGGTGAACTCGACACCATGGATGCCATGCTGCGGATGGATACCAAGCCGACCCCCGTCCTCGCAGTACTCGAGGAGAAGCTCCTCGCTGAGCTCGCCACTCAGGTACAGCGCAGCGTACAGCGCCAGCGCCGCATGCCCCTTGGAGAGGACAACACGATCTCTCGCCTTGCCGCGCAGGCGCCCGGCCACGACATCGCGGTAGAGCACGACCATGATGTCCGCGATGGAGAGGGCCGAGCCAATGTGCCCTTCCCGGGCAGCATAGGCGCGGTCAAGGATGACGCGGCGAATCTCGACGGATGTCAGCAATGCTCACGCCACCAGAGGATGGTTTTCGTGAGACCGGCACGCAAGTCGACGGTAGGCGCCCAACCGGTATCGCGTGTGAGACGTTGGTGGGACCCGAGCCACCCCGGATGCCGCGCGGGGGCACCGAAATCGAGAGCGGCGCGAGGCGCAATCGTGTCTCGAATGGTCTCGGCTATCTCGCGCACGGTGCATGCGGCACCCGAAGCGAGGACGTACTGTCCGTGACACCCGTCGGTCGCTGCGGCGGCACGGAGCGCTCCGGCCACGTCGGTGCAGTACAGGGTGTCGCAGTACTGGTCCCCGGCAGTGAGGTGAGGGATCCGACCGGCGAGCAGCGCGCCGATGACATAGGGGATCATGTAGCTCGGTTCATCGCTCGGTCCGTAGGACGAGAAGAGCCGAAGCCACACGCCACGCGTGCCCCTCGCGCGTGCGAGGGGTTCGACCAGCAGACCGACCGCCAGCTTCCCGACGCCGTATGGCGTGGTCGGGCGGAGGGGAGTCTCCTCGTCGATGACCCCGCCAGCAGGGCCGTACTCAGCTTGTGAGCCGAGCCCGACGAAGGCGCTGCATCCGAGATCCGCGGCGAGGTCGAGCAACTCCAGGGTGCGTTGGACATTGCCGCGGAGGCGGCCGACCTCGTCGCGATCTGCGCCGTGAACCCCTTCCCAGGCCAGATGGAAGACGGTATCCGGCGCGAATGCCGCGATCTGGGCGCGGGCCGTCTTGAGTTGCTCCAGGTGCGCCTCGACGACGGTGAGACGGTCGACGACGTCTGCCAGGCGTCCTCGGTTACTTGCGGGGCGGACGAGCACCGCTGCCTCGTCCCCCTGCGCGAGGAGCAGGTGGACGAGATGGCTCCCGAGGAAGCCGGTGGCGCCGGTTACGAGCGCACGCATAGGCGGTGATTCTATTGCTGTTGCCAACGCGGTGGATTCCGGGCCCTCAGCCTGCACCCGCGATCCCCTCACCTCTGCTCCCCATCACTTCTGGCCCCCTGATGTGACGTTCGTAGCATCGCCAAGGATCCCACCTAACGCCCCTATCGCCCCATCCGCTCGCCCGCGGCGACCTCAGCGCCCGGCTCGGCGAATGCAGGCCGCCGCCTCCGGGTGGCACCCAGGGCGCTCGCCACCTGCGCCTGACGGAACAGTCTGCGCACGCTGCCAGGGGGGTTGTTGCTGAGCGAACACGGACCATGCCAGAATCGCGTGGTTATGCCGACGCTGCAGTGGGCGCTGTGAATCAGTTTGACCGACACTGGAGAGGGTTCCCATCGGGGGGGTGGACACTCCGGGAGGCTGGTGGCAGAGCCGTGCCGTGGCCGGGGTGATGGAGCGCACCACCACGACGCGCAAGAAGATCTCGGCGGTGATCGCCTGCTACAACGAGCTGGGAAGCATCCCCGAGATGCATGCGCGGTTGACGGCCGCCCTCTCCGCTTTGCCCTATGACTACGAGCTGATATTCGTTGAGAACGGCAGCCAGGACGATTCCCGTGCGGTGCTATCGCAACTCGCCGAGCGCGATTCTCATGTGGTTGTGGTGGTCCTCTCCCGCAATTTCGGCTCACAGGCCGCGTTCTCGAGTGGGCTCGAGCACGCAACCGGGGACTGCGCGGTGCTACTCGACGGCGATCTCCAGGATCCGCCGGAGGTGATCCCCGAGCTGGTTGCGAAATGGGCGGAAGGCTATGCCGTGGTATACGGGGAGCGCGTCAAGCGCAAGGCTTCGTGGCCACTTCGCATCGCCTACAAAGCCTTCTATCGGATCTTCAGCCGGCTGAGCTACCTCACCATCCCGGTCGACGCCGGGGACTTCGGGCTGATCGACCGGCGGGTGATCGAGGTCATCAACTCCATGCCGGAGGTTGACCGCTTTCTCCGTGGCCTGCGCGCGTGGGCAGGCTTCCGCCAATGCGGCGTCGCGTACCACCGCGCAGAGCGACACGCCGGCAAGTCGACCAACAGCATCGTCGGCCTGTTCAGCTGGGCGGTTAGGGGACTCGTATCCTTCTCGTTTGCCCCGCTCCAGCTGATCTCATTGGTGGCCGTCTGCGTTATCGCGCTGACCGGCGTGGGCATGGTGATCTACATGGTCTTGGCCTTTGTAACGCCCCCAGCCCCCCGCGGGTTCGAAACAGTGCTCATCTCCGTGCTCTTTCTGGGGGCGGTGCAGCTCCTCTGTCTCAGCATCATCGGCGCCTACCTCGGTCAGATCTTCCAAGAGGTGAAGCGGCGGCCGAAGTACGTCGTCGACTGTGTGATACACCACGCCACCGCGGGTGCGGGGGCTGATGAGCGAGACGACGCCGAATTGAGCGAGGCCACCCCTCGGGTGGCCACTCCGGGGCGATGATGCAGGTCGTCATCCTCTGCGGCGGACTGGGCACGCGCATGCGCGAGGAGACGGAGTTCCGACCAAAGCCGTTGGTCAACATCGGAAACCACCCGATCCTGTGGCACATCATGCAGATTTACGCTCATCACGGCTATCGCGATTTCGTGTTCTGTCTCGGCTACAAGGGCACGATGATCAAGGAGTATTTCCTCAACTACGAGGCGTTCACGCACGACCTGACCGTACACCTCGGTAGCGGGCAGCATGTTGAGCTCCTTCCGGACGCCGAGCCAGATGGTGACTTCAGGGTAACCCTCGCTAATACTGGCGAGGAGACCATGACGGGTGGCCGCATCAAGCGGATCCGCCGGCACATCGACGGCGATACCTTCATGGTCACCTACGGCGACGCTGTGGCCGACATCGATATCGACAAGGTGGTGGCGTTTCACCGCTCACATGGCAAGCTTGCCACGTTGTCATGCGTGCGCCCGACGTCCCGGTTCGGGGTGCTCGCCTTGGGCGCTGGGGACCGGGTGCAGGCCATCAACGAGAAACCTCAGTTGGACGGATGGGTCAACGCGGGGTTCTTCGTGTTCAATGTCGGCGTTTTCGACTACCTCACGGGCGACGACTGCATCCTCGAGAGTGGACCTCTGGACAATCTTGCGCACGACGACGAGCTGCGAGCGTACCGCCACGACGGTGTCTGGTACCCGATGGACACATATCGTGAGGTGCTGATGCTCAACGAGATGTGGAGGGCCGGTGAGGCCGGGTGGAAGGTGTGGAAGTGAGTGACTTCTGGCTCGACCGGCCCGTTCTCGTTACCGGAGCAAGCGGTCTTGTGGGTGGCTGGCTGGTGGCGGCTTTGCGCGCAAGGGGGGCGGCCGTCGTGTGCCTGATCCGCGACGAGGCTCCGGACTCCGTGCTCTGGCGCTCCCATGACGTCGAGAGGGTGATGGTCGCGCATGGCGACGTACGTGACCAGGCGATCATGGAGCGCGTCCTTGGGGAGTACGAGGTCGACACCGTCTTCCATCTGGCGGCGCAGACCATCGTGGGCGTCGCCAATCGAAATCCGGTTGCCACACTGGACGCCAACGTGCGCGGAACGTGGGTCGTCTTGGAGGCGTGCCGCCGGTCCCCCCTGGTTCGCCAGATTGTCATCGCGTCGTCTGATAAGGCGTATGGGACGGCTGAGGCTAGGACGGTGGAGGATGCGCGACTGGACGGCCGCCACCCGTACGATGTGAGCAAATCGTGCGCGGATCTGATCAGCAGGGTGTATGCGGAGACGTATGGGCTGCCTGTGGTGATAACCCGCTGTGGCAACCTGTACGGGGGAGGTGACCTCAATTGGAACCGCCTGGTCCCGGGCACGATCAGAGCCGTGCTGCGCGGGCGGAGACCGGTGATCCGGTCGGACGGATCGCCGCTGCGGGACTACTTCTACGTCGAGGACGGAGCCGCTGCATACCTGCGCGCGGCGGAGATGCTCGGCGAGCGGCGGGAGATCTCCGGGCAGGCGTTCAACTTCTCGAACGAGGAGCCGATGAATGTCGTGGAGATGACCCGGAGGATCCTGACCGTGATGGGAAGCGATCTGGAACCGGATGTGCGAGCCACAGCCCGTCACGAGATCGCCGAGCAGAGCCTGAGTGCGGAGAAAGCCCGGCAGGAGCTGGGATGGCAGGCCGAGTGGGATGTGGATTCTGGGCTGCGCCGCACTGTGGAGTGGTATCGGGAGTACCTCGCCGAGGTGACGCCGTTGACGACGAGTCCCGCGGTCGGGGGTATGTCGTGAGCCGTTGCCCGAGGCGAGGAGCCGACCCTGTCTGGCCGCTGGGCTGGCACTTAGGGTCCGACCGGGGCAGGGTGCGGGTCAGCCGCTGCGGCCAGCCGTGACACGCCGCAACCTCGCGCTGCGCGAGACGGAGGGATGGCGACCCCCGGCGCTCCGGAATCCGGGGCGGCTGCGCCGCTTCAGCGACCTGCAACTCGCCTCCATCTGGAACGACCTCCGACCGCTGCTGGCGAAGGAGACTGGCGTCGTTCTCGACGTGGGATGTGGCGAGCAGCCGTACCGGTCCCTGCTTCCCCCGGGCAGCAGCTATCAGGGTCTGGACATTGCGGAGTCCGGCGAGCGGTTCGGCTATGCACGAAGTGACACGCTCTACGTCAGCGGGTATCCCTGGCCGGTGGCGGATGGCTCGGTGGACCTCGTCCTGTGCACCGAGGTGCTCGAACATGTCCTCGACCCCGGAAAGCTGTTGAGCGAGGTCCAGCGCTGTCTCCGACCGGGAGGCCGTCTGCTCTTGACGGTGCCCTTCGCGGCGCGCTGGCACTTCGTGCCGTATGACTACTGGCGCTTCACACCCTCGAGCATGGCGCACCTCCTGCGGGAAGCCGGGTTTCTGGACGTGCGGATCTATGGGCGAGGCAATCCTCTGACGGTGGCCTCTCAGAAGGTGCTGGCGCTTATCGCGCCACTCCGGGTGATGCGGGTTGTCCTCTCGCCGGTCGCCGCCGGTGCGGCTCTCGTGGGCCAGTTGAGCCTCAAGCGAGATTGGGGGGAGGATTGCCTGGGCTACACGGTTCAAGCCCGGAAGCCTTCATGAGAGCGTCATCACCGTGACTGCTCAGTGAGCACCAAGAACCGGAGAGATGGCGAGGCATGAGCCCGTCGCCGGATCACGGAGAATCTCCGGTCGAGCAGCGCGACGCGCAGGGCGCGAGCTGGATCTGGTCCTCGGCCAACACGCTGGGTGATCTCTGGCCTGCGGCGGTTGCCGTCATCCCAGTCCTGGTGCTCTATCTCTGGCACCCGGTGGCCGGTAAGGACGGCGACCTGCTCCAGTACGTCGCCCAAGGGACGCTGGTGCCGCTGCTGCTGCTGCTGCTGGTTTGGCTGCTGCTCGAGCGGCGCCACGGGTCGGCGCGCCCCTTCAAGATCCGAGCGGTGCTGGGCGCTGTCACAGCGTGCTCCGCGGTGGCCGTTGTGATATGGCGGTTCAGCCCGTCGATCCTCATTCTGGCTCTGCTCCAGGTCGTCCTGACCCTGGTGATCCTGCGTCGATCGGTTCTGCCGGGGGCCAGCAGCTTCCAAACACTGATCACGGTGCTGCTCCTGCTGACCTCGTGGACCGCGGCACTGACCCTCGTGTGGTGGGGCCCGGACCCATCCAGCCCCATCCAGCTGATCAACGGTTCCGTCCCGGCGGGGATGTCGCTAGTCTCCTGGGTTGGCCCGCTGGTGGTCATCGTGGTGGCGGTATTCCTCGCAATCAAGAAGGTCCTCGCGGAACAGTCTGCTCACGGCTGGCCGCCCTGGTTGCCGGCTCTGCTTGCCGCCGGGATCCTCGCGTACGCCAGCCTGCAAACGTTCGGGCTGGCGGATCCCGGCATAACGACGGGCTGGGCATTCTACGTTGGACCCGCTGAGCTTGTTCGGCACGGAGGCTGGCTGCTCTAGGACGTCCCCTCACAGTACGGATTCCTCAGCGTGCTGGCGATTGCGTGGTTCCCGCTCAAGTCAGCATGGGAGTCAATGTTCGTCCTCAACGCGACCGCCACCCTTGGCCTGGCCCTCATCGTGTACTGGACGTTGCGGACCCCGCGGGGCGGAATCCTCGACTGGGCTGCTTCGGTGCTCATAACCCTCGCGGCCGTCTTCCTTCGCGCCGGACTTTTCCCCTCGTTCGTCGGTCCGTCGGCCTTCCCCAGCGTCGGGGGCTATCGTTTCGTCTTCTGCGTGGCCTTGCTCGCCGTACTTCTGCGCATAGCCCGAGAGGCCGACGGTCGGGTGCTCGCACGGTGGCTCGTTGCCGGGACAGTCCTGTGGCTCGTTTCATTGCTGTGGGCGGCAGAGGCGGCTGCATACGCGACCGCCACCTGGCTTCCTGCGTATCTGCTGCTTATCTGGCGCGTTTCCCGGCGGGCACCCAGGTGGCGGACACTGCTCGTCGCGGCACCCTTCCTCGCACTCGCCTGCCTGCTCGGAGCAGCTGTCGCCGTCTACGAGCTCGGGTTGGGACATCCTCCGGACTTGCATATGTACCTGGAGTACGCGGCGACGTATGCGGGGGGCTTCGGGTCACTGATCGCAGCCCCCGCAGGCCCGGCTCTTCTGTTGCTTCTGTGTCTTGCCATCTTGGGAACCCTCGCCGTGCGCAGCATTCAGCGGGCTGGTCCGACCACCCCCGGAGCGCCTACTTCATCGGTGCTTTCTTCGCGGTGTGGGCCACCTCCAGCTACTTCGCCTCGCGCAGTCACCCGAACAACGCGGTCAGCCTCGCGCCGGTCTACGTCGTGGCTCTGATCGGCGCGCTGCGCCTGACCTCAGGCGAGGGCTTTCAGCGCCTGCGGACTGTTTTGCGGGCCGTCCTCGTGCCCGTGCTGGCGTGCGTGCTGATTGGGGCGTTTGGGTATCTCCAGGCGATCCCCACCTTCATCCAAAATCCCCCGGCAGCAGTACTCAGCGTGCAGTCCGACTTCTGGAGCGACGCGCAGCTATCGGCCTTCATGCGCTCCGAAGGCATCGGATCCGGTGCGCCGGTCGCACTGCTCGACAACCCGGCTCTCTCGCAGCTGCCGCCGGGGGGAGGTGCAGGTCCCACGTATTGGTTGCCCATCGCCCCGTACGGCGAGATTGATCTGTTGGCAGCCGACGATCGACCGGTTTACTTGGAGCGTTTCCTGGCGCGTGCCCACGAAGGCGGTTGGCTGATCGTGCAGAGCGTTGACGCGGGCGAGTCGCACTGGGTGGTCGAGGAGGTGAGCAAGTGGTGCACGCCGGCCCGCGTTGTGACAGACGGTGACTGGACGGCGACCTACTCCCGCTACGTCGGGGCGGGAGCGTAGCCCGCTGGGCGCACTCGCGAGATCCGCCTGTGAAGCCTCGCTATCCGAGAGCGAGCGCCAGCACCACCGCGTCGAGGTGAGCCTCAGGCCGGACGAAAGCCGAAGGCCGCCATGTTGCCGGCCGGGAGGGGTATCAGCACGCGGCCCAGCGGGCGACGGCCCAGCATCGCCGTGAGACGGTCCTTGGCTGGGGGCGGGAGGGGAAACAGCCGCGCCCAGTAGCTGGCCGGGTACCTGTTGACGATAGGGCGCGCCGTGACATCGACCAGTCCAACTCGGTGAAGCAGCGTGCGTGCAGACGCGGTCGAGAACAGCTGCAGGTGCTCGATGTCGTAGATTGGTGAGCGGTCTCGGAGGATCCTCGCGGAGAGGGCTCGACGGTTGTGAGCCACCAGAAGAAGCGCTCCCCCGGGTCGCAGCATCTGGACTGCCTGTCGGCAGACTGCGACCGGGTCGCTGAGATGTTCGATGGTTTGGAAGCAGGTCACCAGACTCAGGCTGGCTGGCTCGCAGAGCTCGGGCCCGAAAACACCGTGACGAATCAGCGCCCGGATCCGCGGGTGAGCGCGCTCGATCGGCGCGGCGGATGGCTCCACACCACTAATGCGCGTGAAGCCTCGCCGGTCGAGCTCCCGAAGGAAGGACCCGTCACCGGTCCCGATATCGAGCGCCCCGGTGCGGTTCGGAAGCCGCCCCACAATCTTGTCCACCAGACGTCCATAGGTGTGGCTCGCGAGTCGAGCCTCTTCCTGGCTGTCATAGGCGGCCTCCTCGTACGCCTCGGCGAGAGCCGCGGATGCCGGGGCGGGATCGGCGTACACGAGATCGCAGGAACAGCAGCGCACCAACTGGTAATGCATGTACTCGGGAAGCTTGCGCGATGCGAAGGCGAAGGCGTCCAGGGCGTCCATCTGGAGCTTGGCCGGCAGGAAGGGGACAGGCCGGCCCTTCGGCCCGCAGAGGGGGCATGATCTGGTCTCTAGCGAGAGCGGGTTCATGGGCCGTACGATACAAAATGGGGCGGTGTCACGGCGCATTCCAGACCATCACACCCTGGTCGGAGCGCGGGGGCGCGCCTGCCAGACTGGTCAGGAACTCTTCCATCGTGTGCTGCAGTGTCGGATCGGTGCCATAGGCAACCGGGCCCAGGATGATCACCTTGACCCCGAGCGTATGGAGATCGTCACGCGAGGCCGGGATGATTCCCGAGCCGCAGGGAGTGGTCGGTAGAGACGACTCGAGGGCGTCCATCACGCACGCGAGAGTGGTTCCGCGGCTGGCGCCACTGGGAGCTGAGGTCACGGAGGAGGGGATCGACCAGCCATGCTGCTCGAGCTGAATCGCGCTGGGCAGTCCGATGGACATCCCGTCGGGGCCCCCCGTGTAGATCGCGACCGAGACCATGCGGACCCGGAAGTTCGACTCGGCCTGCCAGAGCAGCGGCCCGAGGGCGAGTTCGCTGTACGCGCCAAACGGTACGACTAGCGCCGTCGAACCGGCGGGAAGGTGCTCGATGTCCCCACCGGGGAGGAAGTACTGAGGAGTGGCTGCGCTCCAGGCGGGAATCGGCATCTGCGGCGCGAGGCTTGCACCGACGAGAAGGAGTGCCGCCCCGCCCACGGCACGCGACTGCCACCTTCCCTGGAGAACGATCCGATCCGTGAAGACGGCAACCACCGCCGCGAGCCCGAAGTCCATCAAGAGGGCGAAGCGGGAAGGAATGACGTTCGTCAAACCCGGAATAGAGACGAACAGCCGTCCTGGCAAGGGAAGGAGGTGATGAGTGACGCCGTCGATGTGGAGGTAAGGACCGAGACTCCACACGAGGGCCGCGGCCGTCCCGCAGCCGACCACGAGCAGCCAGCGGTCCCTATGCCATCGGAGAAAAGTCCAGAGGCTGACGAGGATAAATGGTACTCCGACGTACGCAAGGGCCTCGCCCGTTCCCCCCGTCCAGTGGCTGGCAAGGTCGCCGGCTAACGGTGGCACCAGGACTGTGTAGCCGTTGGGGACGACGAGGTTCACGGCGTCGGTCACGTAGACGTTGGGTGGCTGGAACAGCCCGGTGATCCGCCCCGGCCCGAGAAACTGATAGACGAGGGGAACTCCGGTGATCACCAGGAAGAGCAACGCAGCGATCCCAAGCGTCTTGGCCAAAGGGACAAGGCGCTTCCTGACGCTACGGGGGGCCAGCAGGCCGGCGATCACGACGGTGGTCCCGATAACGATCACAGAGAGGCCCAGGATCTCCTCACTGAGGAGCATCTGTGCGGCAGCCAGCAGACCGATGATGGCGCCCCATCGGAGGTTGCTGTGCTCAGGGTGCCGGATGACCTTCTCGGTGGCGAGAACCAGGAGGGGTACCGGGAAGAAGAGGAGCAGGAGGACGTGGGCCGTGGCCTGGGTCGCAGCATACGGGCCGAGGATCATGAGTAGTCCGCCCAGCCAGGCTGCCGACACGTGCTGCACATGGCGGCGCAGCCACAGGAAAGTGCACCAGCCGTCGAGGGCGAGCGCCAAAAGAAGTGCCACGTTGTACGAGAGCACGACCCCGAAGAGTGCGGTGACGGGCCACATCACCACCGCCAGCAGAGGGATGCTGCCATTCCACATCATGTTCGATCCCTGCGGCAGGTTCACATAGGTGTCAAGCAAGGGATTCAGGCCGTGGGTCAGGGCGAATGGATACCAGCCCAGGAAGTTCATCGCCGCCGTGGGATCTCCGGCAGCTCCGGGCCACTCCATGGTCGGGTTGCGCCACGCGGGGAACGTCAGCGCCAGCGCGGCCAGCAGGTAGCCGCCGAAGGACCACAGTCGAGCTCCCGGTCGTGGGATGCAGAGGCGCCCCAGCCACGCGGTGAACACGCCGTGCGGTCCCTCGCCGGTCTCGGCCGCCATCCCCGCCACCTGGCCGCCGCCGGCCGCTACGGCCATCGACCCTCTCCGTCTGCCTGGCCGCCACGCCGAAAGACGCGTCGGTGAGGGCGCGGGACCATCACCGCCCGTCAGTTCCCGAGGTGGTGACGTCGGCACCACGACGCCCCCGCAGTCGCGCCTCGATGGCAAATCCGTCCGAGAGCTCAACCAAGCGTGCGGTCATTGCCGCTCCGGCCACCTCGGCGCTGTAGCGGCTGCGAACGGTCGCCGAGGCGGCGGCTCCGATCCGCCGTCTTGCCGCCGGGTTCTCGTACAGCCAGCGCATCCAGCGCGCCGCTTGATCGACGTCGGGCTCGGCCCAGAACTGGCCCAACTCGCAGATCCATTCGAGCCCCGGGTGCTGCGCGAGATCTTCCTTGTCGATCGGTCGCAGCCGGTAGCCGGTCAGGCAGCTGTTGGCCTGGGTCATGAACTCCAGGTTCCCCGAGTAACCCGTCGCCACCACGGGAAGACCGAGGAGCATCGCCTCGGCCATCCCCATACCGAAACCCTCGGACCGGTGGAGCGAGACGTAGACGTCGCAGAGGCCGATCAGCCCGTCCATCTCCGATCGGTTCAGGCTCTGGTCGATCAGGATTCCGCCGACGGCCGTCATCTCGCGGGTCAGCCGCTCGTGAGCCTGCGGAAACGCGCGCAGGTTCAGGGTCTTGATCACCAGCCTCGTCGGGCCCTGCCGTTCCGAGGCGGTGAAGGCACGGCCGAAGGCGCGAATCATTCCCCAGGGATTCTTTCGGGCCAGCGACGAGGTAGCGTCGAAGTGAAAGAAGAATAAGCATGCGGCCTCGGGGAGCCCGAAGTCGGCGCGGCTCAGTCGCGGGTCGGGCGCGGCCTCGATGGGAACCGGCATCACATGGATGGGTTTATCCGTGTGTCCGCGGAACGCGGCCGCGGTGAACCGGCTACCGACCCACAGTTCGTCCACACGCGCGATCTGCGGGATCAGGGTCGTGGCCACAGCCGGCAGCTCCCAGAACCAGAAGCCGATCACGTGACGGGCGCTCCCGTCGGGCCGGAGCTCGGCATCGCCGACGGCGGGAAACTCGTTCACGTTTAGGTACCACAGGTCGACGGGGCCGCGACGTCCGGCCCGTAGCTCGCGCAACGTGCCGGGCATCCGCTCTTCCGCCCGCGAGATGCCTGGAAGTTGACGGTCGTTCAGCCATACGCGAACGCCGGAGGCCGCTAGGGCCGTGACGGAGCGGCGAGCCGCCTCCGCGAGCCCCGTCGTCGCTCTCCAGTCACCGTGCGCGTTCACCTCCGCAACTGGGCGCACCGCCGGGATCGAGCCCTCCACCCAGTGCCGCCGGCTCGAACCAACACACTCCTCGAACACTGCGGCATACCGGCGGGCGACGATCGCCGGAGATGCGTGGGAGGTAACAAAGTGACGCGCCGCCCTCCCCCCAGAGGACCGCCGCAGCGGATCCGCCACCAGCTCCTGCATCAACTCGTCGAGGGCCGCCACCTCCTGGTTCGGATCGGTGGGGATGGGCCAGCAGAACTTCCGGTCAAGCTCGCGGTACTGAGGCAGATCGCTTACGATCACCGGCTTGCCCGCTCCCAGGCCCCTCATGAGCCCCGCGCTTGTCTCGCCGACGGTGGGCCCGCGCAGGCTTACCACCACATCGCAGCCGAGGAGCGCTTCCTCGAAGCCCTCGGGCGACAGGTTGATGACCAGATCCACCACACCCTCAAGCGAGAGGGAGGCGATCTTCTGACGGAGAGCGCTGACCACCGTGACATCCTCACTGCGACCTGCGATTAGCAGGCGAGCCTGTCCGGGAACATACCGATGGAGCCTGGCGAACGCTTCGAGCACAACGGGGATACGCTTGTGCCGCGCCAGCCCGCCGAAGACGCCGAAAACCACCTCATCACGAGGCTGCCGCGGCACATCGAGCGACACGCCGAGAAGAGGCGCTGGCGAGTGGATCTGCGTGACACGCGCTCCTGGGTATCGGTGGCTGACCTCGGCCTCAGCCCAGGTGCTGTGGACGACGGTCATCAAGCTCGCCTCCACCAGACGCCGGGACAGCTGCAATCTCATGCGATCCAGCTCACACCTTCCGTCGATTACTGTCTTCGGGAGGTCCCCATCAATGCTGGGGTCGTTGTAGCGGGCCTCTTCGAGGAGCGTCGCACTATCCGGGCCACCACACAAGCCCACGTAGAAGTCGAGGAGACTGAGATCGTGAAGCACGAGTAATCCCGGGCGATCTAGCACGTGCGGATGCATGTAGGCGTGGAAGAGATGGTGGTTACCCATCTGATACACGTCGAGGTCGCAGGGTCCGGCTGCGCCGGCCAGGTAGTCGCTCGCCGCCACAACCGGGACGCCCCCTGGGACCCGCACCCCTGAGGCGACGGGATCGGCGACCACAGTGACGATGTCAAGCCGCTCCCGCAGGTAGGGGAGGAGCATGGCGCTGTAATCGGAGATGCCGCTCCGCTGTGGTGGCAGCGGGCTCCACCAGGCGATGCGCATGAGAGGTGTCTCCGCCGTCTCAGCTCAGACTCGCCGACCCAGGACCGCGTAGTCGAGGGGGCCGAAGATCCGGTGGTTGATAGCCTCGACCACCGGCAACAGGTCCACCGCCCAGGGCCGCTCCCGGTCGGGCGCCGGCACCCCGTCGTCGGCGGGATGCTTGTACCGGACCTCGACATCGGCCAGGCCACGCACACCCACGAGGAATGCGAGAAAGCGAGGGTTGAGCGGGCGCACGTGTCCCGGATCGATGTAGAACGTCGATGCGCCGACCACCAGACTGTCGGGATTGGGGGTCTCGAGGATAAGCAGCCCGCCGGGCTCAAGAGCGCGGATGCTGAGGTCGATCAGCTCGACGAGCGCCTCGATGGGAAGGTGCTCGGCCACGTGAAGGGCGGTCACCGCGGCCAGTGACCGCTCGGGGACCTCGGCAAGGTGTTGAAACGCGTCGCCGAGGCGGACGTCCAGACCCCGGGTCACGCATCCTTCGACGAAATGCGGGTTGAGGTCGATGCCATAGGCGTCGACGCCGGATTCCTTCAACACCTCCAGCCACTCGCCGCGTCCGCAGCCCACGTCGACCACCGGACCCTTGCGGGGCAGGGCGAGGACGTCGTCGAGGTACTCGCGGGCACGCTCCTTGATAACCTCGTTCGAGCCGCGAAACGCGTCCTCGAGGGCGACGCACATGTTGTCCAACGGCGACGGAAGCCGGGAGAGCCGCTGCGCATCGGGGGGCGCCGGAAGGGACCGCCGCACCTCGGTGAGGAAGAGATCAACCTGAGCCTGGCGGATGCGTGCCT
>PLTL01000371.1 GCA_003164475.1 Candidatus Dormiibacterota bacterium
GGTCAGAGCGGCTCGTTGGTCATCGCTGATGGGCAGGGGAGCGGCGGCATGGTTGGCCATGGAGGGAATCATCCTCCCTCACGGCTAATACCGCAAGCTATTTGCGCCGTGCTGCACTAGCAGTTCGTCCCGGTAACGCCTGAACTCCGGGGACAGGCCCGCGGTCACCCCCCGAAGTCCGCTACCATGCCGGCCAGCCACCACTAAGGGACAATTCCGACGCCTCGCTGCCTGTGGCGAGCAACAGGGGATCAGAGGTTCATGCTGACCCTAGGCAACGCACCATCCGACCGGCCTGCACAACCTCGAGCCGCGTGGTCGTCGGTCTGGCCATGGGTCCTCGCGTTCGCAGTTCTTGCCGCACTCTACCTGCAACACGCGCCCAACGTTCTGAACACGCCCGTTTACGTGGGCAACGACGGCTGGGTCTTCAATTCCGAATTCGTTCAGGTGAGCCGGGGCGTCCCCCTCTATTCGGGAGTGTGGGAGCACAAGGACCCCGTCTACTTCTACGTGTACTCCATCTTTGAACGACTCTTCGGCCTGACCGGCCCAATGATCTGTGAGACCCTAATCTCGCTCGGGATGATCGCCGTACTGCTAGCGATCGCGCGGCGTCTCCGTATGCCGGCGCTGGTTGCGACCGCATGCACGGGCATCTGCCTCCTTTATCTCTTCAGCCCCCACGTCTACTGGCCGATGAACACGTATCACCTCGCGCTTCTTCTCTTCTTCACCTCTGTGCTCCTCGCCCTGTACGGGCGGCTCGCTGTCGCCGGAGGCGTCTTCGCAGCAGCAGTCTTTGCGAACATGCCTGTGGCCGCATTTGGGCCTGCGGCGCTAGCTATCCCTGTCGTGAGTGCCGCGACCGACTGGTCCTCCGTTTGGCACAGGTGCCGCGCGTGGATCATCGGCGCCGCCGCGTTCACCCTCATCCTAGTTCTTACGCTCTTGGTGCGCGGCGAGCTGTTCGGGTATATCGGGATCATTCAGAGCAATTTGGCGTACAGCTCAATCCTGCAGGCCACCGTAGGTATTGTCAATCACCCTTTCCATAACTTCGAGTACACGGTGGGCCGGCTGTGTGCATTTGTCATGGTTGGGCTCGTCGCCATTCTTTCGTTCATCGTCGTGCTGCGGGTGATAAGGCAGCTGAAAGCGGTGCGAGACCCGGCCGACAACTCGGCGCAGCGGGAGCTGACGGGCGTGATGGTCGCCGCCGTCCTTGCCGGGGCAGCGGGCGCGGTGATCCTTCACGTCGCATCGTATTTCGTCGATTACTTCGAATGCCTCACACCGCTTTTCTTTCTGCTTCCCGTGAGCTTCGCTTCGCTGATCGGAACGATCGATCTTGGCATCGGCCACCGGTTTCAGAGAATCACGCTGCGAGGGCCACGCCTGGCGGGCACAGGCGTCCTCGCCCTCGCAGTGGTCATGATTCTCAGCGGATTCGTGACGCCGACTGCTCTCGCGGGACCACCTCAGCAGATGTCGCTTGCGTTTATGACTGTGAAGTCAGTCGATCCGGCAGTCTCGACCTGCATCGATAAGTATCCGTTCGCTCATCAGTCCACGACGTTCGCATCGATTGGCACCAACGCGTTCGCTGTCGGATGCTTGGTCCCCCCGAACATGCACTTGGAGTGCGCACTGATGTATCAGTTTCCGTGGCAGGGTAGTTCCGTCCTCGACGAGTTCAAGTCATGCTTGGCCGTCCGCCCTCAGATTGTTTTTGTGGAGCCTCTGCTCTACTTCACTGGCTCCAATGCGGGCTACGAGACAGAGCTATTGGCGACACTTCATGCGCATTTCGAGATGATTGGGTCGTGCTACGTTGAGGAGATCTGGCAACGGAAGCCGGGCGCGTGAGTCCAGGATCGGAGGGCTTCGACCCATGTGGGTAGCCGCAGGTTCCCGGCCAGCAGCGGCCGTTTCCCGGGCCACCGTCGCGAGCCAGTCGCCATACAGCCGGAGGCGCAGAGCACGCGCCACCGTCCGGGTCATTGCAGGGGCCTAAAAGGGCGCCGGCACAGGTGCGGTGGTCCTGCGGGCCGACTGCGGCCGGCTGGCAAAGGACTGGGGCGTTCGAAGCGAGTGAACGAGCGAGTGCCATCGACGGCTCCGTTCCCCACCACACTTTGCGGGCGGCTATACTCCCCCCACCATGGGGAGTTGCCGCCGCTCGCGCCGGACTCTCGTGGTGGGGTGGGGTTTCCTCGGGGCCGCATTCGGTAACAGACTGCGCGACGAGGGGATGGACGTGGTGGCTCTGACGCGTTCAGAGAGCACGCGAACCCATGCCGCCCGCCTCGAAGGGATCACCGTCGTGATCGGAGACTCTGGTGACCCCATGCTTCTCGCTCAGGTCATGGAAGGTGTCGACCATGTTCTCTGCGCCGCCGGAGGCCTCTTGCCCTCAGCAGCCGCTGAGCTGCCATTCGACGATGCGCGCGCCACCCTGTCGCCACTGCTCACCATTCTGGAGCACCTACGCCGGAAGCCTTCGGCCAGCCTGACGTTCCTGTCGTCAGGTGGCACGGTGTACGGAAACCCGCCGCGTGTCCCGGCCTGTGAGAGTGACCCGCTCCGTCCGATCTCGTCCTATGGGGTGTCACGGCTCGCCGCTGAACTGTATGTGGAGATGTACGCTCGTACCTACGACTTCCCGGTTAAGATCCTCCGGCTGTCGAACGTGTATGGGCCAGGGCAAAGTCCCGATCGCAGCCAGGGGGCAGTCGCCATCTTCCTCCATCGGGTCGCCGCCGGCTTGCCCCTCACGATCGTGGGCGACGGGTCGGCCATCCGCGACTACGTCCACGTTTCGGATGTGGTCGAAGCAGCCACGCGGATCGTTGCCGGAGCCCTTCCCGTCGGCATCGTGAACGTGGGATCCGGCTGTGGCGAAAGCGTCCTCGGGCTGGCGAGGATGGTGGGTGAGGTGATCGGCGTCCAGCCCATCCTCAACTTCATTCCCCCGCGGCGCCATGACGTCAAGTCGATAGTCCTCGACATCGGCAAGCTCGCATCTTTCATCGATTACCACCCCCTCGGTCTTCGACAGGGGCTGCAGCTCACCTGGCACCACATGATGGGCGGCCAGCTGGCGGCCGCCCGCGTCGCGCACTCTCCGGTCGTCCACCTGGCCGAGGAGGCCTTCGGGGTTGGACCGGCTGACGCGGCCTCTTAGCTTCTTGCGCCGAAGTTTGCTGCCCTGGCGAACTCAAGGATCCCAGTGTGTCTGGCCTGATCGGCGGGCCGGAGAGCTTCTCCTCCGGGGGCCGCAGCTGTTGGTGGGCTGGGCGCAGGTCGGTGAGCTCAGACCTGAATTGGCGGGTAAGGTCGAGTCGATCGACTCAGGCGCTTCGATAAGGGCATGAGAAAGAAGAAAAGTGCTTGTCCTGTATGGGAATATCGCGGTGCATCACTACCCAACATTCCCGACGAGGAGGCACTTTTCAGGTGCATCGTACCGCAGCCGCCCCCAGGGTTCACATCAGCGCCGACGACGACCACCTTACCGGCTTGGCCGGCCTCCTGCTCTCGGGGGAGCTGATCCGTTGCACCCAGCTGGTGGCCCGGATCGACCGGGCGGTGGAGGCGGTCCGGCCCTTCGAGCTTCGGCATCGGGGGCGAAGCGCTGGCGAACTGCTGGTGGCGCTGGCCGAGGCCATGATGGCGGGTGGCGCCCACCTCGCCCATCTCGAGGTGCTGCGCCAGGATGCGGCCGGGGCGCCGCTGCGGGCGGTGGCGGAGACCCAGGCGCCGACCACGGCGGGACAGTTGCTGCGGCGGTTGACGGTGGCCTAGCTGCGGGCGGTCCTCACCGCCACCGCCGAGGCGGGCAACGTCCTCGACGTCGAGCTGGGGCTCGATGCCGCGGCAGCGGTGACCCTGGACATCGACGCCACCACCACCGAGGTGTACGGCCGCCAGAAGCAGGGGGCAGCCTTCAACTACGAGGGCCGGTTCAGCTACAAGTCCCAGCTGGTGACCTGGGCGGAACGCCACCGGATCCTGGCCGTCGAGCTCAGCTCCGGCAACAGCGCCGCCAAGCCCTCGGCGCCCAGGCTGCTGGACGCGGCCCTGGCCGCAGCCCGGCGAAACGATCCACCTTGGCCTGGGCTTCGCCGCTGACCCGGGTGACGATCCGCCCCCCCACCCGCCAGCTGATCCGCAGCAGCTCGGTGACCGCCGTCTTCGCCGTCCGGCACCGCCAGCCAGGCGACCGTGTCGCCGAAGGCGCGGGTGTGCCGGGCAGCATGGCGAGCCCAGGGCACCCAGGCGACCACCACCCCGTGGTCTCCGCAGCGGACCCGCGGCGCCGCTGCTTCGATGAAGCTCCGGAGCGTCCCCAGGTCGAGGTGCCGCCAGCGTCGTCGCCCCTCCCCACGGTCCTCCCGGGGGCATCGCCGCCGGCACTTCCCGCAGCGTCCTTGATCGCCCCGGCGGAGGCGGACCGCCACCACCAGGGCGGCCATCTCCCCCTCTTCGTCCTCCTCGACCGAGACGTCTTCGATGATGGCCCCTTGCACGCCGAGCAGCCGCGCCCATACCCTCGTTCCTCGCACGCCGTTCGTCTCCT
>PLTL01000122.1 GCA_003164475.1 Candidatus Dormiibacterota bacterium
GCCGGGCCGAGGTCGTCATCGATCATGGCGTTACGCTGCCATTTGCAACGCGACCCGTTGCGCTCTCTGGCCATCGACGCACGTCACGGCGACTCCACGTCGGGAGCTACCGCCCAGCGTGAGGGGACTCTCACCGGTCGCGGCAGGCTCATGTGCGGTGCGGCGACCCTGCCACGAATCTCCTCCGCCATGTCCTCCCAGTCTCCGTCGAAGACCTCCGAAACCGGGCATCCACCTGCTGGCGGAGATGGACAAGGGAGGCCGTCCTTGATATGGCGGATGTGCGCAAACGCATCGCCTGGGAAGTCGGCCTGAACCACCAGCCAGCGCCCCTCCCGCTCGACCGGCGGAAGGGCGACGGCGACCTCTGGTCGCCGAGCTAGAGAGACCCGCCCATCATGGATCCGCAGCACGAACAATCTATCCAGATACGTCACCGTGTCCGTGGTCGGGTTGTTGGCCTCAAGCCAGGTTCGCGCGTCCGCCGTCGTTCCCGGCCCCCACAGGAGGTCGCAGGGGAGGCGCGTCCTCTCGAAGTGGGTGTCGAAGTCCCAGAGCTCGTCGTCGGGAACTCCTAGAACCAGGATGCTCGTCCAATCGCCCGGCTTGTCGAAAGAACCCAGTTGGTCCGCATGCAGGACGGTTCGCGGATGGCCAGGCTCCTGATCAGCCCACGCGATCATCAGCACCTCTCGGTCCACCGGGGACGGATAGAGGCGGCCACCAGGAGTTCGGTGCCCCCACAGACGGTTGATGATCTCTGCGAGGGCGCAAATGGTCTGAGCCGAATCCAGCGGCGAACCCAGGTGATATGTCGGGTGAGCGACCGCATTGCGCCTCTTCCGGTAGAGGGCGTCCAGCCGGCTGTTGCGCTGTCCCTCGAGGAGACCCTCGCGCCTGGCCCACGCTTGGAGCTGTGCGAGGCTCCCTCCGAACTCCATCAGCTCTCCGGACTTGAGTCTGAGCCTCCACCCAGTCCTGTGCGTGCCTCGCCTGCCGACCGCCTGCAGCACATCATCGAAGGTGGGGGTAGCGATCGTCACCTCCTCGCCGTCGCCGGAATGTACCAGGGACATCCCGCCCTCGTAGAAGGAGGCGAATCGCTCCCCAAGAGCTTGCTCCATGAGCAGCCAACCGAGATCGCGTGCAACGGTGAAGGCCTCATAGCAATGGATGCCATGACTGTGCAAGGTCCGCAGCCGCTCGAAGCTGTTTCGGGTCCCGTCGGCCACGTCCGAATGTAGGTCCGCGGCTGCGATCATCCGCTGCTGAAACTCAGCGGCCGCTTCCGGCTTTAGCAGGCCTCTCATGCTAAGCCCCTGCGGCGTTGACGACAGCACGCGCCGGTCCGGTTCTTCGAGCTCTGCGAGGGTTTGGATCCTCATGACACGCGAATCAATCACCGCTTCCAGTCGCCAGCCGCTCCGCCTGCTGCATGGGCAGCGGTATCTCCCGGCCATCGGCGCCAGCCGGCGCTCTCCATCGGTACAGTGCGAGTGGAGGACTCACGCCCCCGCGCTAGCGCCATTGGCAACGACGAGAACCCAACCTCGCCGAACCCTCGTCGGTGCATCTGGGGACCCAGCGGGCCGAGCAGCGTGCTCCAAGTGGCGGCGACATGACGCTCACGGTTGCCGAGCCAGAAGCACGGGGCCGATACCGGATGACGCTCCGGTCGTCCGTGCCCCCGCGAGGTCGGCTGTTTCGCCGGCCGTTGGAAGCCTCTCGATGCGTGACAGGAGCCGCCGGAGCAGGTCGGGTTCATCACGGAACTCATCCCGAGCCACCTGGAGCACGGCCTGCAGCAGGTCGCGCTCCACGATGTTCAGCGTCGAGACCATCGTCGTGCCCGCCTCCGCCGTCTCACCCTTCCCCCCTGCGGTGTGGCGCACTCGATCGGGCCGGGTGCGGTACCGGGCACCCGCCTCGCTCGCCACCCCGGTTGCGATGGCCATCAGGGGCTCGCGAAGCGGGCGGGGGATGGTGACCCGCATCTTCGCCACGTTCACCCGGAAGAGCTCGTCGGCCCCGGACGGGAGGTCGATCGCCACCCGGGCCAGCTTGGTGTGCTCGTCGAGGGTCCGAAGCCGGTTCCAACCGCCTGCCTGGATCAGACGGTCATTCCTATAGACGTAGAACCCCTGCTGGCGATTCCAACGCTGGGGCCCGGCGGCTCTGGCGTGGGCCGTGGCCGACGAGAAACGCTCCTGGGGCGGCAGGATGAACGGGCGCACCCGCACGTGGACCTGCCCGCCCTCGAAGGGGACCGCGATGGACTGGGCCGCCAGCGCTCGCGTGTGCGGCTCCGCGCGCGCGTATGGGTCCCACGGAAGGATGACGGTGCCGTTGGCAGATAGGGTGACCCGGTGACGGCCGTGGGCCTCACCAGCGAGAAAGCGATGAAACACCATGGCCAGGTGGTCGGATACGGCGGAGGCAAGCTCCCCGAAGCCATGGCGCGCAGCGAGGCCACCGGGGAGCCGGTAGTCTAGGACGCGGTCCAGCCCCTCCCAGAGGACCACCGTCCCCGGATGATCGAGCAGCGGGTTCAGCATCTCCGATGGGGCGCTGCTCGCGTCGATCCTAATCACCTCCCAGCGGTTGCTCCGCAGCACGTGATCGAGGTCCCAGCGTCGTATCTCGATGCGCCGGCGCTCGCGGCCGCGCCGGCTGGCCACGGTCAGACGGCGACACTGGCTGAGGGAGGCGGTCTTCAGGCCCAGGCCGAACCGGCCCAGCTCCTGCGGCTCGTAGGCACGATCGGTCCCGTAGCGCATCGCCTCCTCGAGGAGGGAGCCCGACATTCCAACGCCGTCATCGACGACCCTGATCCACGAGTCGGGACCGTCGAACGCGAAGGTCAGATCGATGCTGCGCGCGTTCGCAGCGATGCTGTTGTCGACGATGTCCGCCACGGCGGACGGGAGGTCGTACCCGATCTCCCGGAGTGAGTCCATCAGGCGCCGCGCCGACGGGAGAAGCGTGACCTTCGAGAGCATCACCCCTCCGGGCGGAGCCCGTCATGGAGCGCACCGATCGCGGTCGCGGATCGACCGGAGCCGGTTGCGCAGACCTGACGGATGGGGCACCCGGGGCAGCGCGGCTCTCCCGCGCGGCAGACCAGGGCTCCGAGGTCGAGCAGCGCGAAGTTGAAATCGCGATCAGGCCCCACACGGCCGGCGAGGTCGTGAAGGTCCATCCGCATCTGCGTCCGCCGAACGCGTGGATCTCCGCGGATGCGTCCCACGATGCGCTCCGTATTCGTGTCGACCAGCACGGCGCGCCGGCCGAAGGCGAAGCAGAGCACCGCCCCGGCCACGTAGTCCCCCACACCGGGCAGGCTGCGGAGTCCAAGCGAAGAATCCGGCACCGCCCCACCGCAGCGGTCGACCAGGTCCCGCGCCACCCTGAGGATGTTGTCCACCCGCCAGCGGAGCCCGAGCGGCCTCATGACCTCCCTCGCCTCATCCGCCCGCAGAAGCAGTGCTGCGGGGGTTGGGGCGAGCTCGACGAGCCGCCGGTACACGGGCAGAACCTGATCCGCCCGCGTTCGGTGCAGGCACATCTCGGCCATGAGCACCTGCCAGGGATCCGCCCCGGTGCGCCATGGATAGGCGCGACCGCTCTCGACATGCCATCCCAGCAGCTGCTGCCGGACGTCGAACGACCTGCGGCGCGTTCCGGGCCGTCCGCGGACGCTGAGCGCCTGCCTCAGACTGCGGCCGAGCGCCTCCGCCAAGAGGGGGGGGACGGCGTTGCCGATCTGTCGGTATCGGAGGCTGGGCTGTCCGGCGAAGCGGTACCAGTCCGGGAATGTCTGGAGCCGCGCCGCCTCGCGGATCGAGAGAGTGCGGTCCTGGGACGGATGAATGTACCAGTACCCGTCCTTGGCGATGTGCGCCGTGATCGTCCGGCCCAGCTCGTCCCACTCGAGGCGCTTGTACTTGTCGGTGAAGATGTCGCTGCGGTACCTGCGGAGATGATCCGGTAGGTCGTCATAGGTCTGTCCGGGGCGCATCAGCGCGAAGGCCTCCGCATCGTCCGGGCGAACAGCCCGGGTCATGTGGTCATGGACCAGCCCGCGCTGATCCGTCGCGACGCCCCGACGCAGGCGAATCTGGAGGTCCGTCGCAGGTGGGCCCGCGTAAGGGAGGATCTCCTCACGCTGGCCGCCAGGGACCACCGGAAGATCACCGATCGCATCGCGCACCGTCGTCTTCGCGATTCGCTCGGGCCAGGAGAACGTCTCGCGATGATGCAGTCCGACGATGAAGAGGCGGGCCCGGTGCTGCGGCACGCCGTGAGCATGGGCGTCCAGAAGCCGGGCGTCGCTCCAGTAGCCAAGGTCCCGCAGGCCCTCGCGGAGCCCGATCAGGACAGCCCCGTCGTCCCACGTCGCCAGGTCCGGGACGTTCTCCAGGAGCACAGCACGGGGCTGCAGAGCCTGAACGACGGCCAGGAAGCTCGACCACAGGTGGGTGCGGGGATCGTCCGCAGAGCGAGCGCCCTGGGTGATCAGGCTGCGGAGCTTGGACTGACCGGCCCTGGAGAACGGTTGGCACGGAACCCCACCGGCGACGAGGTCGACCGTGGTGATCCCCCACGCCGACAGATGCGCTAGCAGCTCGCCGGGATCGGAGAGATCGCCGACGTAGCCGAGCCCCCGAAGGTTCGCGACGTGTGTCTGCACACAGGTCCGGTCGGAGTCCGCCCCCACCAGCACGGAGAAGCCGGCGTCCTGGAGCCCTAGGCTCAGACCCCCGGCGCCGGCGAAGAGGTCAATGGCCGTCGGCCGTGGCGCCGACCGCACCCATCGCTGCACGGCCTCCAGATCGGTCGGATCGGGTGCATCGAAGGGTCGATCCAGGATCAGATTCCGTCCCTTCTCCGGGTGGACGGCGTAGCGGGGCTGGGCCTGGGTCAGTCCCACCATCTGATGCTCCGACGTGTGCGACGACGACTGTGTGACCAATGATAGTACAGACGTTCGGGACTGTCGATGGCGTGGCCGGGCACCTGACGGCCCATCTCAGGGCCGGTCGACCACGATCGCATCCGGCCGCCTGGGCTCACGTACGCCGAAGCCGATCCTAACCGCCGTCTGGTTCTGAGGGAACTCGTGGGCACCCGCGGCCGACACCGGATCAAAGGAGTTCCCTCCCCTCCGCGAAGCCCTCGTGGTGGAGTCTTCGCAGGACCTCAACAGCTCGCAGGCTCTGCTTCTCTGAGGGAAGGCGGCCGGGGATCGACGCCGCAACGGCGAGAATGTCCGCGTCGATGGGTGTCAGGAGTTCCCTCGCGAGGCCCCAGGTACGCGCGGCGGCCCAGAACTCACCGCCAGCCTTGGTCGCGAGGGTCTGCGCCTCGATGCCATTCAGCATCCGCTGCTCCTTGATGGCGGCTCTGCGATCGGATGCGCGCTCGTCGCCCGTCAGCAGCGTGTCCACAAACTCCCTCGGCCATCGGATCTCGAGTGCCCTCACCCGAGCCCAGCAGGCGGGCTGCTTCGCCCACTCCAGCGGGTTGGGATTCTCGGGCCCCGCCCCGACGATGACACCATGCACCGCCTCGGCCGCCAGCGTGAGCGCGGATCGCAGCTCGGCGCGAATCGCCTGGCCCCGCCACACCCGCTCGAAGTCAACGTAGCGGCCCGTGCGCTCCGCATCGTGCGCCAGCTTGGCAACGGCGTACGGGACCACCCGAGAACGAATCCCACCCCCCTGGTACCAGGATTGCTCGGAGACGATCCGCTCGGTCTCCCTGAACGTGATGGCTCGTGCGATGCTCTCGCGGTAGAAGGCCTCGTTGAATGTGTCGGGGCTCCGATCCCACTCCTCACCAACGTCCTTCGCGAAGGCTGCGAAGTTCTTCTGCGAGCCGCGGCTGACCATATCCGGATGCCCGCGCCACGAGTTGAGGAACTTTGCGAGATCGGTCTTTGAGACCACCTGCGACTTGGGGTATTCGAGATCGAACTTTGTCCGCGGGCTCCCCGAGAGCTTCCCACGGGCGTCCTGATACTGACCCCGCGCGCGTTCATAGAACCACTTGCTCTCCCGGAACGTGCCGTCGGGAGAGGGTGCGAAGATCCGCCTTGAGAAATCCTCCATCCGGATGTGAAACGGGTGGTTCGCGAAGAAGTCGGCCGCGCTGACCCGGTTCTGCGTGTTGGCATACTCCGAGATCCTGGGAACGATCTCAACCGCGCGCGCCGGACCGACCACCGAGAGCTTCACCTGAACGAACACTCGGGAGAGGTCCAGGTCCTTCTTCCTGCTGGCCGCATGGATCGATGCCGTGGTCTGCCCACCGTTGACGATCTGAAGATTCCTGAGCGCCGTTATCATGAGGCCCCCCGCCTCCCGACGGGTCTCCACCGCCTCCGCAGTCGCCGTGATCCCATTGTTGTACGCGAAGAACATCTCCGAGTCGTTCTCTATGGTGTTCCGGATGCCCTTGTTGACGTTCCCTCGAGCCTGAAGGAACACTCGCACGTTCTGCTCAAGCAGACGAGCTCCCCATCGGTCGTAGATGGCGGCGAGCTGCAGTCCGGGTATCACCATCAGATACGCCCCGTAATCGGCCCCGGTCAGATGCGCTGGGAGCGCCGGCAGGGCTCCGCCGAAGTCCTCATCCAGATCGATCATCACCTCCTCGCGACCAGTCCCAGCACTGACGAAGCGATGAAGCCTGCCCAGGTCCCAGACGCTGAAGCTCACCGGCGTCCCGTTCTGCTCGCCTGCGGGGCGCCCGTCGACCCGCGAACTGAGCAAACGGTTGCTGATGAGGAAGAGCCGGACCTTCGCCACATCGCTCCACCGCTGCGCGATCAGATCCGCCAAACCAAACGCAGCTGAGGTCTCCTCCAACCTGTTGCGGAATTCGGCGTCCAACGAGTGGCTGAGGAAGTTGCTGAGCCGCCTGAAGATCTCATCCATCTCAGTCGCTGTCAGCGTCGTGACCTCGGTGGAGGTCTGGAAGTCGGAGACGATCAGGCTGAGCACCCCCTCCGCCCCACGCGGGTCGCCACCGTATCCATCGACCCGAAGCCCGGGCTTGAGGTACTGGACCCTGTCAGCTGTCTCGAGTTCCCCGGCTTCAATCAGGTGCTCACTGAAGCGCTCGAAGAACGAGTCCTCAGCGTAGCGGCCATCGGCGTCCGCGGACGCCATGATGTCCTGAAACAGGTCCTGGTTAAACTCGCTGATGTCAAGTGGCACTGGCGCCCCCCGTTAGGGTCGCAACGATGGTCTCGGTCGTCACCCGATGAGGAGCGCATTGCGTCAGGCTCAGCGAGTAGCGGACCTTGGACACGCCGGCCGGGCAGCTCGCGGCGATGATGGCCGGAAAGCCTTGGTCAACAGCGAAGGCCTGATGCTCGCCCTCAACCCAGCGCGTGTCGCTGTAGTCATCCTCCCAGCGGAATCCCGCAGCGGCCAAAAGGGTCTCGAACGCCTCGACCGCGCCTGCATCTCGTACGGCGACGGCCTGCCGAGCGCTGAGGGCGTAATCCGTGACCGTCAAACCCACCTCCGACGCGGCCTGCTGCTGCGTCAGGTTCACCACGTAGAGGAAGAGCGCTCCAACCCCTGCTCGGTCCAGCTGGTGCTCAGAATGGATCTCCACAAATGGGGTTGCCCCCCCGCGGTGCGCCTTCACCTCGATGCACACGCGTCCGATCTCGAAGTCCTTCGGCGCACCCGTGGGCCCGTGCCACGCCGAGATCGGAGCCGAGAGCGCGGGGAGCTTCAGCACGATCCGGCTCAGCACGATCAGCTCTCCGATCAGGCCCTCCTGCTCCTCCAGGCTGAGACGGCTGTCCGAGCCGCCCCGGAGCAGGTGGTGCCATCGCCAAGTCCGTGCCAGGAAGGCCTCAACCGCCTCCCGTTCCGTCGGCGCCCTCCCTGCTGACGTCACAATGTCGACGCACAGGCGCTGGAAGATCTCGCGCTGGGCGCGGTCCTCGAGCTGCAGCACGAGCGCCCTCAGACCGTGCTCATCTCCCTGAGACTCGTACATCTCCACGCCGCGCAGCCGAGGAAGGCGGCTGAGGGGAGGGTTGTCGGGGCTATGGCGGAGCAGAAGCAGGCAGTGATTGTCGGGACTCACACCCCAGAAGAACCCCCAGGGTAGATCGCTGTCGACCCGGCGCGCGCTCACGGCATCGACGCTGCTGGGCGGCGCCAGGTCCGCCCACGGGTCATCGCTCGTCATCACTCGTCATCGCCCGCCATCTCATCATCATCGAGGTCCCCGCGATAGTTCTCGCGGAGCCACGTGGTGTTGACCACGTACTCGATCTTCTCCTCGTCCCCGGTCGGGGCCGGAAAGCTGATGCTGTACGCGACGACCGGCTTCATTCTCCTGAAGTCATCGTCCCTGCCGCCAATGGCCAGCAGGTGAATGATCAGCAGAGGCCGGTGCCGTCGCCGGCGATAGATCCTATCCGGGTAGTTCGGCTCTCCCTGCCCGGGGTTCTCGAGTCGATAAGCCTCCTCGGCCGCGGCTGCCTCCCCGGGCGGCAGCCCCGTTTTCTCAACGCCTCGCGATGCAACGCGCTGCTTGTTCGTGATGTACAGGGTGTCCTTGTCAGTCCTCGTTCCCGGGCTCCGCTGCTGACAGTGAACCGGCACGCCGAGCAGGACCTCATCGGTCAGTCCCGTCTCCAGCGGCCTCCCCACCGACGCAAAGAGGACGTCCCACAGAGCGAACTCCTCGGTCCGGCGCCGGTCGATGTAACGGCGCAGCGGCCCGGGATCCGTGAGCATGGAGCCGACGTGGTTGCGGAAGCCCGCGATGAACCCGAGGATCGGTTCCACCGGAACATCGGTGAGCAGCCAGCCTGTAGGCGAGTCGCTCGCTGAGCTGAGTGGCCTGCCACACCGAGCCAGATCCTCCGCGAGATGCCTGACGGATTGGCGGTTCTCCTCAACGGCGTCACGTCGCAGCACCGCCGTCTCGACGAAGTGATTCCCAAGCCCGATCGCAACGCGCACGAGCTCGCCGGAGCCCATCTTGTTCCTGGCGGTCACCATGAGCGCGTCGGGATGCCCTCGCACCTTGAGGCCGAACTGCTCCGGTGTCGCGTTGGCAGCCTCCATGATTCGGAGCTCCTCGCGCAGCTCCTCAATCGACTCCGCAACGTGAGCGTACCAGCCCTCCGCCTCCTCCGGGAGCCAGACCCTGCAGAGATCCTCGTAGCCCGGGTGGTAACCGAACCATCTCCCCATCTGCATGAGCGTGTCGTACATCATGGAGTTTCGGAGGAAGTAGCTCACCATGAGCCCCTGCAGAGTCAGTCCTCGCGAGAGTGAGTAGCCGCCCACCGCTATCAGGGTGAGTCCGGTCCTCTCGTGGTCCTCGTAGTTCAGAGATCCCGCGGAGCGGCTGTTTATCTCCACCACGGTGATCGTGGCGGCCGACTCATGGAGGAACGGTTGAATCTGCTCCCACGTGGCGCCGGCGTCCTGATACTCATCGCTCCACGCCGCATGCAGCGCGGCGATCTCGGGATCTCCGAGCGCCTCGCGCGGAGGCAGGGCGCCGTTCACACGGACGGACGCCTTGATGCTCTCGACAAACTCATGAACCTCGTTGCGCAGCTGCTGCTGAACGTCGGTGAAGCGCGAGGCATTGACCAGCATCGAGCAGTGCTGATGGACCTGGCCGCGAACGAGGCGAATGGCGCGCGCGACGACAAAGGTCCGGATGGCGGCGCACAGGCTGGGCGGCAGCATCCTGACCTCCGTGTAGATCGGGTGCTTCAGGGGAAGGTAGGTCTCGTGATCCATGATGTGGCGAACCACTCGCTCCGGCTCATCCACGAACACCCGGCCGGGCCCGAAGTAGTTGGTTGGCGGATCGAGGCTGACGATGAAGTCCCTTGGAAACAGGTCCGCGCCAACCATCTCGTCGTCCGTATCCGGGTCAATGAAGATGTTGGCAAAGGGCGTCGCAGTGTAGCCCACGTAGGAGCTGCGATCGAAGAGATGGAGCAGGTCGCGTATTTGACCGTTGATCCTGGTGACCTCCCCGCTCCCGTATCGCGTGTTGATGGAGGCATTGTCCGCCTCGTCGTCGATGAGGAGCATGGGCACGTCAAAGGAGGCGCTCGTGGATCGTGCGTTCTCCTTCAGCCACTCCAGCAGGTTGTTCAGTGTGTGAGCGTTCTTCTTGATGACGAACAGGGCCGGCTCCGTCAGGTTCCTGAGGGGCACTCCCACGCCCGTAGCCGTGGCCTTGTTGAAGTCTCGCGCAGAGGTTGTGAAGGTAACCGGGCGACGTGTCTTGTCGAATCGGCCGACCCCGATGTACTGATCCTGCTTGTTCGCCAGCAGCCGCGCGCTGTCCCTCCCCACGATCGCCTCGTCCAACCTGAGCTGGGTTTGGTTTCGCAGCCGGTTGTGAACGCCAGCGATCACCACGATCAGTCTGTAACCTGCGTCTGAGGCCTTGCAGATCAGCGCCGCGTAGTTAGATGTCTTTCCAGACTGGACGTGCCCGACAACCATACCCCGCCTATCCCACGGCCCCGGTTTCCCGGGGTTCTCCAGCAGCCCGAGGATCCTCTCCGACATGGTGTCGAGGGTGGCGAGCACCTGTCCTGACCAGCCTCGCTCCGTGAGGAGCCTGCGATACCGCTCCCAGTAGTAGGGCACCACCTTTGGCCGCGCAGCCTCGAGCCAGGGCTCGTAGTCCTTCGCCGTCAGGAGGGCGCCGATCCTCATCGTGACGCCATGTCGCTCCTCCAGGAGCATGGCGAGATGCTCGCCCTCATCGGCGGACACAGCTGAACAGAGCGGCATGCTCCTGAGGTTGTCTATGACCTCCCGGATGCGCTCCGGGGTGGGGAGGGGTTCTCGAGCCAGCGCCGCTGTGGCAAGGCTCTCCAGGAGCTGATGCGCCTCAGACATCGTTGTGACCCACGCTCGCCAGGAATCGACTGGCCGTGTGCCACTGCGAGCGGAACGGCTCGGTGGCCTGGAGAATGCCTGAGATCTCGGCCTCGGGCAACCCCAGCTTCCGCAGGTGCTCAGCCGTCGTCATCACCGCATGTTCCAGAGCGTCTGCAGATATGGGAGCCGCGGTCACGTGCGCCGGGTCACCGCTGGTGTCGGCGAAGAGGGCATCGATCGGAAGGGAGGCCCCGAGCATCTCGACGACCCTGAGGAACCCACGCCGCTGATCCTCGGGGAGGCGATCGCGGTACGAGGCGATCACGGGATGCTCAACATTGATGGAGTATCGGATTTCGTTCTTGTCCTGGAGGCGCTGCCATACCGGCAGGGGGTTGTCGGTCACCAACCGTCGACCGCGAGCGGTGTAGACCCTCTTCGAGGTGGCGCCGATTGTCTCTATCAGCCTCCGAAGGCGGTCGCGCACCTGCGGGGGCAGCTGGGCGGATGCCTTTTTGATATCGATCTTCCACTCGGAGTCGAGCCCGGTGGGAATGTCGACCCTGACCCTCGCCAGCTTCGTCAGCTCCATCTGACGCGCCAACCCGAACCAGGTTCCATGGATGATGAGGCGCCTGCCGCGGTAGACGTAGAAGCCCTGGCCGCGCAGGTAGCCCTCCCTGCCGCCATAGCGCTCCCACTCGGCGGGCGTCACCTTTTGATGGTGTGGCAGGGTGAAGGCCTGGATGGTGACCCTGTGCTGGCTGACCCTGATCACCTCAACGGGTCCGGCCATTGTGGCGGCGTGCTTGGTGTGAAAGGGATCGAAGGCCACGAGCGGTCGTCCATTGAGTGACATCGTCAATCGTCTGAGGCCGCGCTCTCCACTCAGGAAGCGGTGGAAGACGAGTTCGAGCTCGGTGGCGGCCTCGTCCAGCTGGCGGACCAGGCGGCGCTCGCCGGTCAGATGGAGCTCTCCGAGCTGCAGTCGGTCGAGCTCCTCCCAGAGGACGAGCGTTCCCCGCTCGCCCAGGTGGCCCACCCAGGGCAGTGTCGACGTGTCCTCGGGGATCTCCACGAGCCAGTCGTTCGTCGACCGGACCGTGTCGAGATCCCACCGGGCGGCGGAGGTGACCCCCTCCTTTCGGGAGACGACCGTCACGCGGCGACACTGTGAGAAGGACGCCGTCTTCAGCCCGAGACCGAACCTGCCGAGATCGCCCATCACCCTCTCGTCGCGCGGACTCCGGTTCCCAAGACGCATGGCTCCGAGCAGTTCCTCAGCTGTCATGCCGCATCCGTCATCCACTATGCCGATGGACGGCTTGGTAGAGGCCGTGTCCGCGAGGATCCGCACGGAGGCTGCGCCCGCCGCAACGGAGTTGTCGACGATGTCAGCGAGCGCGGTGTCCAGCGTGTACCCGACGTCACGCATGCTCTCGATCAGGATCGCAGCATCGGGCGAGGTTCGGACGCGGTGGACGGGTCCGCCCGCCTCAGGGTGACGAGAAGCCAAATCAGGGACCGCGGGCGCCCTCCACGGTTGGGGGCGCTCGCCGTCCGCTTCAGACGGTTCGTCTCTGGCAGGAATAGGCATTCGTATGAGCCCGTTGGCCCAGGAGCCTACACCGCCAAACACTTCAGGGGTGGTTGTTGCCCATCCCGCTCGGTCGGCCGTGTCCTCCCGAGGCTTGTACCAACAAGCCGTGACGCCCGGGCCATGGGGTGCACTGCGGGAAGGTGGCCGCGGCCGGAGTTGGCTGGCGGACCAAGTCCTCTGCCAGACTCCCCGGCCAGATGGCTGACCTCACCCTCCAACACTTGGTCGCCGCAGGCCTCGCCGAGGCGCCACCCACCGTCCAGGGCGCCACCGACTTGGTCCTCTCCGCCTTCCAGGGACCGGACGCCCTCCGGGCCACGCTCGACGGTCACGAACCCACCCCCGCCCCAGCGCCCGACACCACCCAGGCCCCCACCGCCACCTACCTCGCCGCCATCGAGGTCGAGGGCTTTCGAGGCATCGGCCCACCGGTCACGCTCACCCTGGAGCCCTCCCCCGGCCTGACCCTCGTGGTGGGGCGGAACGGCTCGGGGAAGTCCTCCTTCGCCGAGGCTCTCGAGATGCTGCTCACCGGCTCGAACCGGCGCTGGACCGAGCGCGCCAAGGTCTGGCAGGACGGCTGGCGCAACCTCCACCACGGACCACCCCGGATCACTGGCAGGTTCCGGCCCGACGGCGGGCGCACCGTCATGACCATCGAGCGCCGCTGGGCGAACGAAGCCGACGTCGCCGTCTCCACCCTCACCATCGACGGCAAGCGCCGCGACCTGGAGGAGAACGGCTGGAGCCGGGCCCTGCAGAGCTGGCCACCCTTGCTCTCCCACAACGAGCTGGGACGGATCCTGGAGGGGCGCCCCTCCGAGCTGTACGACGCCCTGGCGAAGATCCTCGGTCTCGGCGAGATCGCGGCGGCCGAGACCCTGCTCCACGACACCCGCGTCGAGGCCGAGGGCCAGATCCGGCAGCAGGAGCGGCAGGCCGCGACGCTTCTGAAACAGCTCGACACCCTCGACGACGAGCGCGCCCGCAGCGTCGCCGAGGCGCTCCGCCAGAAACCCTGGGACCTCCCGGCGGTGGAACGCGCTCTCTCGACCAACCCGGTCGCGGTCGAGGAGCGGAGCGCCCTGACCCGGCTGCGGGAGCTGAGCACCCTCCCCGTCGTACCCCGCGAGCGGGTCGACGCCGCGGTGGGCCAGCTCCGCGAGGTGGGCCACGACCTGGAGCTGTTGCGGGGGACCGACGCCGCGCTCGCCCGTGAGACGGCGGCCCTGCTCCGACAGGCGCTCCAGGTGCACGGGCCCGGACACGAAGGAACCGACTGTCCCGTGTGCGGCACGCCCGGCGTCATCACGTATCAATGGAAGCTTCAGGCCAACACGCGCATCCACGAGCTGGAGGCGCAGGCCACCTCGGCTGAGGCCGTCCACCAGCGCGCGCAGAGGCTTCTGCGGGAGGCCCGCGAGCTGGTCTCCGCGCCGCCGCCCGTGCTCAAGGAGGCCGCGGAGCTCGGCGTCGACGCGGACGACGCGGACCGGGCGCACTTCTGCTGGGCGGTCTGGTGGACGGTGCCCGAGGGCGACGACGTGGTCGAGCTGGCCGCCCACCTGGAGGGTGCCGCGGATGCCCTCCGCCAGTCCGTCGCCGCCGTCCGGCGTGCCGCGACGGAAGAGCTGGAGCGACGCGAAGACCGCTGGCGCCCCGCCGGGCAGGCGCTCGCGGCGTGGCTGCCAGGCGCGCAGCAGGCCGAGGCACAGAGGGCTCGGCTTCCCCGCCTGA
>PLTL01000154.1 GCA_003164475.1 Candidatus Dormiibacterota bacterium
TCATCGGCATGGTCGTACAGCTGGCGATGGTGCTCATCCGGTCGGTGCTGCTGGTGGTGCTGGTCGGTGTGTGGCCGCTGGCGGCTGCGTCCTCGATGACCGAGATGGGCCGGCAGTGGTACAAGANNTCACCGGCTGGATGATCGCCTTCCTTTTGTTCAAGCCGGCCGCCGCCATCGTCTACGCGGCGGCGATCAAGATGACCCTCACCGCCGACAGCGAACTGTCGAGCATCGAGGGGATCATCCTCATCATCCTCGCCTCCCTCACGCTCCCAGCCCTCATGAAGTTCATCGTGCCAGCGGTCTCCTCGGTTGGCTCGATGGGAGCAGGCGAGGTCCTCGGGGCCGGTATCGCTGCTGCGACCGGGGCGGCGATGGTCATCGGCACCGCGGGCGCCGGTGCCGCGGCGGCCGGAGCTGGCGCGATGGCTGGCTCTGCCGCTGGCAGTGCGGCTGGTGGTGCGGCTGGTGGAGCTGCCGGCGGAGGGGCTGGTGGGGCTGTCTCGGGAGAGGGTGTGTCACCTGGCGGTGGATCGAGTGGCGCTGGCTCGCCAGGCGGTGACCAAGCAGGCGGTGGCCACGCAGGCGGTGGCCCAGTGGGCGGCGGTTCAGCAGGCGACGGCGCTGCACCTGAAGGAGCGCCGTCCGGAGCTGGGTCCGCCCCAGCGTCACCGTCATCCTCACCAGGTTCATCCGGATCCGGCGCCCCCCGTGGGGTCGGCCTCTCCCATTTGGTCGGGGCGATGCGGGGCGGCACTGGCACTAGCCAGGTCATTGAGGGTGAGCCCGCGGCCGGGGCGGCACCATCATGACCATCACCTCCGCACCAAGCACCGAGCCGCGTACCTATGGCAACTGGCGCCGCCCGACTTCACCAGGGATCGGGAGCCTCGGTCTGCTCGCCACGATGATCCTNNTCTCACCGTCATCACGCTCGTGCCGTTGGCGATCCACGACCGCCACGGCCGAAACGGATTTCAAGTGCTGCTCCCTCGCCTGGCTTCGGCCCGTGCCGCCCGCACGGGAAGTGATCTCTACCGGTCGGGGCCACTGAGCCGTGTACCCCAGGGGCACTGCCGCCTACCAGGGGTCGCCGCAGACATCGACGCGCTCGACGCGCTGGACGCGTGGGGACGACCGTTCGCAGTGCTCTCCCACCCACACCTTGGTCAGGTCACAGCAGTAATTGCGGCGGCATCCGACGGGGCAGCCTTGGTCGACGCCTCCGAAGTCGATAACCGGGTGGCCCATTGGGGGGCGTGGCTGGCCGACCTCGGACATGAACCGGGCCTCGTGGCCGCTTCGGTGACCATCGAGGCGGCTCCGGACACGGGTACCCGCCTGCGCCACGAAGTGGAGCACAACNNAAGAGGTGCTCGCCTCGATCACCGATACCTACCCGACAGGATCTGCCGCCATGGCCTGTTACATCACGCTCACCTGGTCAACGGCTCCTCGGGTAGGCGGGGGCAAGCGCCGCAGCGTCGCGGAGATGGCGGTCCATATCGGCCATCGACTCCCTGGCTTTACTCGAACGCTTGGGGCAACGGGTGCAGGTGCCGCCCGCCCGATGACCACAGATCAGCTGGCCGCATGCTGTCGCGTTGCCTACGACCCCGCCTCCGACGGCGCCATCGAACTCACCACCCTCAACTCCCCCGGCGTTGCCTGGACAGACGCCGGACCCGTAGCGGCACAAGAGAGTTGGGACCGCTATCGCCACGATTCGGGCATCTCCGCCAGCTGGTTCATGGCCAAGGCCCCCGCCGGCCACGTGTTCTCGAACACCCTCGCCCAGCTGCTTGCTCCTCACCCTGACATTGCCCGCAAGCGGGTGACGCTCGTCTATCGGCCCCACGATCCGGCCTCGGCAGCAAAAACCGTAGAACGGGACCGGCTGGACGCACAGTTTGCGGCCTCGGGAAAGAAGTTCGGACGGGCACGAGACGCCATATCCAAGACCGCAGCCGACAAGAGCGCAGAGGAAGAGGCCCAAGGGGCCGGACTCGTACGGTTCGGACTGATCGCCACCGCCACCGTCCTTGCCGCTACCGACCTCGATCTCGCCGGTGTTGCCATGGAGAACATGGGGAACGCTTCGCGGATCACGCTGCGGCCCGCCTATGGGTGCCAGGCATCGGCGTTCGCCGCCACCCTCCCCCTCGGTATCAACCTGTCCAGCCACCTCCGCGTGCCCCAGGTTGTACGGGAGATGCTGTGATCGCGAAGTCGCCAGCACCGAACCTCCCGTTGCCCACGTCTGACGCTTCCCCCATCGGCGATGCCGCGACCCTGCGAGTACCGAGTCGGGGCCTTCCCGGCAGAGGTGGGGGCAGAGCGTCCTACGTGGAGGCCGCACCGGAGTGGCGGGCGACCACCCGCCAGGTCTGTGGGCTGTGGCCCTTCATCGCCGGTTCCGGCACCCCGATGGTCGGTGTGCCGATAGGCCGCGACCTGCGCTCCCACGCCACGGTCTGCTGTGACCCAATCAGCTGGTTCGCTCGGGCCGGACTGATCGCCAATCCGTCCATGTTCGTGCTCGGAAAGCCGGGCCTCGGCAAGTCGAGTCTGATTCGCCGCATGGCCGTAGGGCTCTGCGGCTTCGGCGTCCAACCGCTCATATTCGGGGACCTGAAGCCCGACTACGTCGACCTCATCGGTGCCCTCGGCGGCAACGTGGTTGCGCTCGGCCGTGGCCAGGGCGCCCTCAACGTGCTCGACCCCGGGGCTGCCACGGCAGCAGCCCTGCGGCTGACCGGTGCCGCCCGCCAGAAGCTGACCCAGGACGCGTTGGGTCGTCGACTCACCATGGTGGCCGCCCTGGTCGGGCTAAACCGGCGCTCACAGGTCACCGATGTGGAGGAGTCCATCATCGCCAGCGCCCTCGGTGTGCTCGACGACCACCATCGACCGGGAGAGGCGACCCTGGTGGAGCTGATCGCTGTCCTCGAAGAGGGACCCGAGGAGCTGCGGCGGGTGACCCTGGCCCGCGATGACACTGCGCGATACCGGGCGGCGACCGATGGGCTCCAAGCATCGCTCGTCGCCCTGGTCGACGGTGCCCTTGGCTCTACGTTCGCCACCCGCACCTCGGTGCCGGTGACGCTTGCTGCCCCACTCTGCATCGACATCTCCGGCATTGCCGAGACCGACGAGAA
>PLTL01000305.1 GCA_003164475.1 Candidatus Dormiibacterota bacterium
CCGGAACGCCCCGGCGCGGTCGAATACACGCGAGCTGAGATCACTCGGTTCGCTGACTACCTCCGGTTGCAGTACCGGTTCACCGTGGTCGACCTGGCCAACGTGTCGCCCAGCATCGACGGCGGTCCGGCAGCCACAGCGGCTCTTCACTGGCTTGCTGCTGCTGACGTAGTGGTCGTCCCGACGGATCTCAACCCGACGTCCTCTCTTCCGGACGCTTACCAATACATCGCGTCAGTGATCGGGCTGTTTGGACCAGTGGGCTCTCCGAGTCCCAAGCCGATCTTGGTCCCGTACATCGTTCCACCTGATCCATCGGTCGAGAGGGACCCGGAGGTGCAGACCGCGCTCCGAGCTCTTGAGGGGCTCGGAGCGCGGCTCTACCCCATCCCCTACAACGCCCGAGTCATGGTGGCTGGTGCCCGGCACCAGAGCCTGACTTCGATCTCGAAGGCGCTGGCCCAGGCCTACCGAGCGGTGACCGAGGCCGCGATTCTCGCTTTCACGGGCGGGGACCAATACCTGTGAGGGGGTTCCACGATGCCTGACACCTCCGAGGAGACGCGGCGGTTCGCACTTCGCAAGGAGAAGGCAGACACGCTATTCGCCCAGTGGATGGTGGCCTGGCGCGATCTCCTTACCTCTCGGCCCACCGACTTCGAGCGCTTCTGCAAGCCGTCTGTGGTCCAGGGCATCGTCAAGGCCTGCGGACCCTTCGTGATGAGCGGAGAGCGGTATGACTTTCGGGAGACGGACTTTCCCGCAAGCCTCACCGGCCTGAATGACCCCGGCGCTCCCGTGGTCATCAAGGCGACGGTCACGCACAAGGCCCAGCGGTTGGACCCCCAGCGCCGACCACTGGCGCCGTATCGCGGGGACCCACATCCGGTCCAGATCGCCTTTACGTTGGAGACGGATCCGGGGATTACATGGATCGAGAAGGTCTTGAGGGCGGAAATACTGTCGCCGCGAGCGACAGCCCGCCCGAGCCGCTAACCCGTAAGGGAGCTATCTGGCTTGCTCCTGGCACTCAGCGCTACGTGCGCGGAGCGCATCGGCCTGTGCGTGCCGATCGCTGGCAGTTGCCCGAGATCCTTGGGCTGGTACTTGGTCTGATGGCGATGGCGGCTGGTGCGCTGCTGGCAGCTTCGCCCGCCCCGACCGCGGCCGGCCTGACTCCTGCCGGTTATCGGGTCGGGGACCTCGTCCTGCCAGCGAAGTCTCCAGGGGTCTATTCAGGCGGTGCCGTGGTAATTATCTCAAGCCCGTCCGACGGGACTACCTTGAGCGCTGCCGATGGCTTGATAGGGCCCAGTGCCTTCTCAGGGTTCTGCTCCACCACGGCCACCTCTGAGCAGTGCTCCTTCCTGCTGGGCAAGACCACGTACCAGGCCGTGGATAGGCTGACCGGACGACGCGGGGCTAGGGCATGGACTCGGACCTACTCGAACGGGGTCAAGGTGCAGATTCCGCTATTGAGCTCAGACGCCCCCGTGCCTCTCCCGCTGGGACTGCACTGAAATCTCCGTTCCCGCTCAGACCGCACTGTCACTACTTTGTCAGAGCACTGAGGGTAGGGTTAGTTTTATGCAAGCCCTGGTAAACAGTTCCCTTATGGCTGTCTAGAGTAAACTACACGTGCCAATTCAGACTCCACCCAACTCTGGCAAGCACAATGGAGACCGCGATGCGGTGCTGCTTGCTGGCGCGTTCCTCGGTGCCCTCGTGTCGATCTGGGTGCTGGGCTGGCTGTCGGCAGCGGCGGCTGGGGGCCGGCCAACCGCAGGCTTCGAGCAGTTCACTCACAACGTCATCCGGGTGTTCGTGCCCACTGTCAGCTCTACGGGCAAGCGACTCCCCAAGCTCCCCCTGACGTGGTGGAACCTTGAAGGGATCACCCACCCAATGAATCTCGCCATCTTCTGGCTCGTTGCCATCGGGCTGATAGTCCTGCTGGCGATCACCGCCGCCGTAGCGGCCTACAACTGGCGTGGAGGCCTTCCGAATATTGGGGTGCTTGGCGTGGGCAAGTCCCGCAAGCCCGGCACAGGTGGCGCTCGCTGGGCCACTACCAGGGACCTCAAGCGCTTCTTCGTCCCTCGGGACAATCCCGCGGGACGGATGATCATGGGCTTCTACCAGCGGCGCCTCGTGGCGGTGCCCCAGGACAGCCACATGATCGTCGTGGGTACCACGGGCAAGGGCAAGTCGACCAGCTTTGCGATCCCGGCTGGTCTGGAGCACCAGGGTCCAGCGGTGCTCTTTTCGGTCAAGACCGATCTGGTCGACAAGACCGTGGGCCAGCGCCAACGGATGGGTTCGATCCTTTTCTACGATCCCATGAACTCGGCGCCTTACTACACCCCCCGTGCCAACTTCAATCCGGTCGCGGGCTGCCGCGACATCATGCTCACCCTCCGCCGAGGCAAGTGGATGGGAGTTGGCGCAGCCGACGCAAAGCAGGCCGGGGACGGTGAGTTCCGGTGGTGGACCCACGCTCGCGATAGCCTCATCGCTGCTTACCTCTGCGCTGCTGCCTGGGCCGACCTAGACATGGAAGCCGTGAGGAACTGGGTGAACAACGACGACTTCTGGACGCCACTGGAGATCATCGGCGGCGACGAGGGTCGCAATGAATTCGCCCAGTGGTATGCCAAGCAGTTTGAGGGAGGTGATCCAGCGCAATACATGGTGGCTAAGGGCAGCGTGCCCTCCCGGATTGAGGATCCCTACTACCGGAAGCAAGCCTGGGAGATCCTGATGAGGGCCCTCCGGACCAACCCCAAGCAGTTCGAGTCGATGAGTTCGATGGCTCGGCAGAGCATGGACATCTGGCTCAACGACAATGTCTTGGAGTCGGCCACCGCTTCCAGCCCCAACTTTGACGTGCGGAAGTTTCTCAGCGGACCCAACACCCTCTACGTGGTAGCCCCTGGCGATGACCAAGCTCAGGTGGCCCCCCTCAACGTGTCGGTAGTTATGGAGATCTGGCGAACGCTGAACATCATGGCCAACAATGGGGAGAAGCTGCCAGATCCCCCCGTGCTCTTTGTCTTCGACGAGATGGCCAACATTTGCCCCCTCCCCGACTTCGACAAGCTGATCTCGACCTGCCGCGGACTCGGCATCCGAATCATGAGCCTCTGGCAGGACCTCTCCCAGATCGAGAAGCGCTACGGTGAGTCGGAAGCGGGCACCATCTTCAATAACCACGCTGTGCGAGTAGCACTCGCCGGGATCGCCGACCAGAAGACCGCCGACTACTTCACCACCTTCGCTGGGTCGCGCCACGTGACACATTCAACGACCACCACAGGCGGGGGCCCGACCAGTCGGTCCATCAGCCAGGCCACCGAGCAGATGCTCGATGCAGGAGCCTTCCGGATGCTTGGCGACGATCAGGTCCTGTGCCTCGTTGGGTCAGAAAACCCCTTCTTCGTTGACCAGCGACGCTACTTCACAGATCCCCGGTTGAGTGCCATGGCTGCCACTCCCTACTTCCCAGGGGTTGAGCACTTCCGAACGGGTAAAGGGCCCTCGATCCCTCGCAGCTCACTCTCGCCGGGACGCAGCCCCTTGGCCCAAGTTCGAGCGGCGGTTAGGAGGTAGGCAGGATGGATGAAATCCTGGCGCTTACCCCGGACTCCTCCTTCGAGGACGTTTCGGCCGCAGCGTGGTCAGTAGTCCGTCAGGACCTCACTGACCTGTCCGAGCCTGAGCGTGTCAGAGTCCTTGAGCAGTGTCACTTGGCCCTCGGCCTCGATCCGAGGACAGGTGTGGTGGACCGTGCTTGGGGCGAGAGGCGAGTGAATGGGGAGAAGGTCACGTTCCTCCACCCCTACATCAAGGTTCCCGGGCTTAGGGCTCTGGCCAATCGGTTTGGGGAAGTCCGCACCAGCACCGAGTCCGAAACGGTCGAAGGTGGCACCCTCAAGGTTAGTGCCCTGGCCGCGATCCCTGGTGGCCACTGGGCCCGAGCCGAAGGGTCTGCTACCGAAGAGGAGGCTGCCCGCGCTCGCAGGACCCAGGTAGACCTCGCCTCCGAGCAGGCCGTGCGTCGAGCCCTTTGGAAGCTGGTGAGGGCCTCGTTCCCCGAGACTCCCGCTCCAGGAGGTCTGGCATGGGCCGCTCCAATGGCGTCCACGACCAGCGGGGCAGGCAACGATCCCGCAATCGCCGCCGTGGCCGCTCCCGCTGGCCAAGAGCTGCCTGTACCGTCTCTTCCCTCGTCATCCTCAGAAGCGATCCAGGCTCCTCAGGCGGTTTCTGGGCCTTCTGAGTCCGATGCGGAGCTGGCGAGCCTGGAGGCCATGGCGCCGGCGCCGGCTGATCTAGAGGCTGTCGAGGCCACCAACCCCCTGCCTCCAGAGTGGTGTCTGCCAGAGCGGGACCGCCCGGGGAGACGCCTGCCGTGGCCGATTGGGCAAGGCAGGGTGACGTCGGTAGGGCAGATGCCCCCCTCCCCAGATCAGATGCGGGAGTTCCAGCAGCTCCTAGCGGCGCGGGGAGTTGAGGGCAACGAGATCTTCACCTTCACGGGCCGGCTCCACACCCACGCAGAGACGCCTCTCAACCCCGCCCTCTTGACCTCGCAGGAGATGGCTCGCGGCATCGAGCAGGTGCGGGATCTCGCCTCTGATCAGGAGATGAAATCCCTCAACGAGGCCCTCGCCGAGCGTGGCTGGATGGACGGCGATCGCCTGTACCAGAGGTTGGAGACATTGGTGGGCGCGACCAGCGATCGGGACATGCAGTTCGTTTCGTCCAGGACCATCGGCCAAGCTCTGAGAGTCCTGGAGAACGAACCTACCCTGATCCAGGTCCACGAGTGCCAGATCCTCCTCGATCGCATCGGCATCAAGGACCCCACACTCCAGGCGTCTCGGATAGCCGAGATGGTCGGGCGCGATGAGCCAGTCCAGCCCGACAAGCTGTCGGCGAAGGAGATTGACGCTGTCATCAAGACCATGCGTCCGACCGTGGCCACCATGAAGGTCAAGACCAATGTCCGCACCAACCGGCAGCGGCTGTTCCCATGGTCCCCGGACCTCAAGTAGGGCCTCGCGGGACCATATCCCTTCGCGACTACCAGGCCGAAGCTCTCGATGCGATTCGAGTGGCCTGGCAGCGGGGTGTCAAGCATCAGCTCGTCTGCCTACCAACGGGCACCGGCAAGACCATGTTGTTCTCCCATCTAGCTCGTCAGCGGATGGGTCGTGTGCTGATTCTGGCGCACCGCGACGAGTTGATTCAGCAGGCAGAGTCCAAGCTCCGCGAAGTCGACCCGTTGTTGAGCGTGGGTATAGCCCTCCAATGGCGCCGGCGACGGGGCACTCCACGGATCCTCGTCGGGTCGGTTCAGGCTTTGAGCCAGCCCAAGCGCCTGGCTAAGGGACGCCTTCCTTCGGAACGATCATCGTGGATGAAGCGCACCACTCCCCGGCCCCAGCTATCAGCGGCTCCTTGCTGCTCTGGGGGCCTTCGAGTAAGACGGGCCTCTGGTCCTCGGAGTGACCGCTACCCCCAAGGCCGGGAGAACAACTGCCATCTCT
>PLTL01000283.1 GCA_003164475.1 Candidatus Dormiibacterota bacterium
CTCGGCGAGCTCGGCGGTGGTGAGGCCCACCCGGGTGTTGCCCAGGCGGTCGAGGAGGTAGATTACCCGGATGAACTTGTCGCCGGTCGAGTAGCCGGCTTTGGCGGGCATGGCGCTCGCAGCCTACCCCTCCCGGGGCAGCACTGGGGTGCCGCTCCCAGGGCAGCCGGTCGAGCGACAGGCAAATGTCGCCCGCTGCCGTCAACCTCTGGGGAGAACCCCGAATGGAGGGTGTCGAAGGAAGGATGGCAACGCGATGAGGCGAGCGAGGCGTACGGTCCTGCGCCGGGGCGTGTGAGATGCCCCGGGGGAAGTCCAAGGGCTGTCTCGGTTGCCTGGGGAACGGCTGCTTCTGGCTATTCGTCGTGGGCCTCTTGGCGTCTGCGTGGGAGAACAGCGGCCTGGCCTTGCGCATCGCTGAGGTGATCAGTCTGGTCGCCGTCCTCGCTGCCGCTCTCTGGGTGCGGCGGCGCTCTTCTCCGAACGCGGGGCCCCCGCGGGGACGCTGACGGGATGCGCTCTTCACGCTGGCCGACATCGTCAGCTGTGACGCCGACGTCGGGCCGCCACCTGACCGGTGCTACGATTGCTTCGGGTCCAGAGCGGACAGCGTCAAGCCTCCTGGCTTGCTGTCCCGGCAACCTCGCCCCCGCGCAAGGTGCCCTCAGCGCACGGATCCTCTCGTCTAGCGCTTGCGCTGTGCTCACCTTCCGAGACGGCTCTATGGGGACGCCTTGCCGGCACTCCGGCGGGTCAGTTGATCGTGCCTCATCGCTTTGCGATAATGCGGGCTGCAAGACAGGTGGTCACACCATGACCTTTGAACGGAGGGTTCTCGGTGCCACGCTACCGCTTTAGCTGGGAGAACCTCTCGGCCCCGCTTCTGGCCGAGCTCTGTGACTCGCTCGGACTCAAAGACGACAAGTCCGCCGATGCCCTGCGCACCACGTATGGGGCGCGACCCAAGCCAGAATTCGTCAGGGACGCGTGGCCCGTGCTCCGAGACCGTTGGCTGGCCGATGATGCCGTCTCGCGCGCGCATGTGCTAGCCCAGCTGCGGAGCGCTCGCCTCGGTTCGTCGGACACACCGGTCGGTACGAAGGCGGAGCAGATGACCTATCTGCGCTCCTGTCACAACCAGCAGTCCCTTCGCGATATCGTGCTGGCACAGTTGCTGAGTGTTGGCGAAGTAGCCGCCGCGCCGACCGCTAGCGACGAATCTCGGGCAGCCGAGTCTCCACACGTGAAGGCGCCAGCGCCGATCGCTCCCGACAGTGATATCGGACCCAAGGTGGTCGAGGACCTTTTCAAGGCGTTGCAGATTGACGCCGAGTGGAGCACTACGGAGCCGAGGGGATTTGAGTGGTGGGCATATCGGCTCCGGCAACGCGTGTGGGCAGACCCGGCTCGAGAGAGCCTGGGTGACTCAGTCGTGTGCGTTCATGTAGAAACGGATTACATCAAGGGAGTCCACGAACGATCCTCTACGTATGAGTGCCTGTCGGGCCTGAACCAGTTGGCTGGCCTCTCAGCGTATGTGTTCGATCCTGCCCAGGGCGTGATTCGAGCTCACTCCACTGCCTATGTGTACGCAGGCAATCGATGGCTGGAGCGCTTGGTCAAAGCAGCCGCGGCGTTCCAGGACGCGGAGGCCCACGCATCCGCGCAGAAGATCCCTCAGATTTTACGTGAAGGTGAGCCTGAGGTAACCAATCATCCGGCATCCGGAAGCAGACCTCAACTCGATGACATGCTCCATATCGAGGAGAACCTCCCGGGCCGACACGAGCCGTCTCCATTCACCAACGCGTTCGCGTCTGTTCTCCGAATGCAGCCGCGACCGTGGTTGTTTGCTACTGGTGGCGGAGCCGGGCTAACGGCCGAGCTTGCGTTTACGGGCAATCTCACCGCTGCCGAAATCGTATTCTTCGGTAAAGAGTACCAAGACCGCTCGGTGGAGACGGCTCTGCTTGTTGTGTCCGGAGCCGAGACGAATCCGCGACTCGGTAATGGCCTGCTACTTCGCCTCACCCTGCCACTAAAGGTCGATGCGGAGACAGCGGCACGGCTCGCAAACGACCTCAACCTTGCGGAGACGAAGGGTTGGACAGCCGCGCACTTTCTGGGCGCGTGGTGCACCAAGGGACCCGCTCTGTGGTTTGTCTCCTTCGCCCCAAACCTTGTCGCTACGGGAATGACGGCTTCCGAGCACGCTATACTCGTCTTCAACCTCATCATGTCGATGTGCGTTCGCACCCGGTGGGCCAAGGCCTTTCTCGCCGAGCGAGGAGTTCTGGGGAACGTCCCCTCCGCCGGCGGCGGTGCGACGACGGTACCGTTCGCGAGCACCCCTGGTGGCGCCGCACTTCTGGACCAGAGTCTCCAGGAAGTCGGTGCTCCCCACAAGGTTGAGGCGGAGCAGGTGCTCGCCACCATATGGGCGCAACTGCATTCGGAACGCGGTTGAGGAAGTCGATCATGAGCGCCGGACCGGCGGTTCCCGACTGGGTCTTCATTTGGCCGGTCGGCTTCGGTCGCGTGATCCCCGGCGCGCGCGATACCGCGATGAATGGGAAACCCGTCAAATACAAGCCCGACGCCTCAGGCAATGGCGTTGTGTGGATTCGCCGCGGCGTGGCTGCTCCGCTCCAAGGCGATCGCGGTTTCCGTCTCCGAGACCAGGGGGCGATCAGCCGGATGGGCATCTTCGTTTGGGGCTACGTGACCAGCGGCTGGATAGTCGCGCGCAGCGCGGCACATGACGAGGGTGACCTCACTCGGTTGCGAGCATTGGCGGACGAGACGGTCGATCAAGGTCTATGCGATTGGTGGGCCCCGGCGATGGTCGGATACCCGGACACTCGGCGGGAGGCGATTGTTGTAGGAACGTGGGAGGCGTCGCGCCACGTGGCCGAACCGCTCGCGATCGCTACGCTCTATCACATCGATGACGACGTCGACAGAAAGATAGGGTGGGGCGACGGCTCCTACACCGTCGAACGGAACCTCTTCGTGTGCGACGTCAGCGGCGCGGTGATAGCTGAGTTCGCAGCGCCGGCAACCTTCCAGCACATGGCACCCGGCGACCGCGCCGCACCGATCCTGGCACGGCGGTGATGCGAGCCATCTGCCGGGCTGCGGCCCACGCGATGGATACGCCACGGTCAGAGCCGACTATCGCTGATAGTCCGCGCCAGTCCGTCGCTGTCCGGGTCAATTCCGCAGTGCGTGAGGCGTTGACCACCGTCTCGCAGCGAGGTCTATAATTTCACCCGTCGTGGCTCTTCTCCGAATTCGGAAGAGCGCGGCGAAGCGGCAACGTCGGTCGACCTGACCAGGGTCAACGCCTTGGTAAGGCGTAGGCCGTCGTTCGATTCCCCGTTAGTTGCTTCGCCACGAAAAACCCGGTGATGGGCCCGTGAGCGGGCGCCAACTGGCTCGCGCGGGGTGAGGGTTCTGACCTTTCCCCGAGTTCATCTCCGGCAGCTCAGCTGAGCGCCACCATCCGGTCCAGGTTGTGGACCAGGGCCCCGAATCCCACCCAGATCCCGGCCCCCTGGCGGCCCTTGAGCCGGGTTCGGCGGAGCCCGTACTCCCGCTTGAGGCAGCTGATCCGNNCGTCGCCAGTTCCGGGTTCGTTCGATGGGAGCGGCCCGGCCCTTGCGCGGGATCACCTTCTCAGTGATGCCCCGGACCGCCAGCGCCTGGTCGCCGACGACGTCACCGAAGCCACGGTCTGCTGCCACCGAGCGGATCTTCATGCCCACCGCTTGGGCGGCGGCGATGGCCGCCTCCAGGGTCTGGCCATCGCTGGGGTTGCCGCGGTACACCTGGGTCATCACGAATCCCTCGGGGGTGTCGGCGACCGCCACCTTGTAGCCGAACTCGGTGTCGGCCGCGACGGCGGCGGCCAGTGTGGACTTCCCTACACCGCTCCGACCGTCCAGGGAGACGAGGATAGGAGCGCACCCGCCCTCCAGCCTCTGCCGGATGCGATCGGCGATGAGAGTCACCGCAGTTCCGCGGGAGGCCGACACGGCGGTGAGTCTACGTGTCAGGTAGCCGAGGACCCACCGCGAGAAAGGTGGAGAGGTCGACACTCTGGCCGCAACTCCGGCCACTCATCCCCAGTCGGCCAGGTTGTGGGTGTCCGCCCGGGGACAGGCAAGCGATCTCGGGGCCGCACACACCGAGCGAGACCCAGCTAGAGCGCCCGAGCTGGCGCGTCCATTTCGCGTCCACTTCGACTGGCCGCCACAGGCCGCCCCAGGCCCCTGCGGTCAATTCCAAGGCCGTCACCGAACGAGCGAGATTAGGGTTCGATTCCCTTTCCCGGCACNNGAGGGATCGATTCCCTTTCCCGGCACCAGAAGGTCGCTGACAGACCTGGGGGTCAGGGCTCCGAGCCCATTTCGGTGCCCATTTCGGGACGGCGTCCGAAGCATGGGCCCATACCCTGCCCGGAGCGCGCCGCCGGTGTAGACTTGCGGCTATCGACGAACAGTCGTTCGTGTCCCCTGAGGGATCGTGCGACAATCAGGCCGAACCGATGCCGCGCCGTACCAATTACCGTCAGCAGATCATTGAGTTGCTGGTGTCGATGAACGCAGGCCCCGGCTGTACGGTCACGCCATCGAAGCCTCTCCACGACCGACAGAGCGGCCTCGACCGCGAGGTCGATGTCGTGGTCGAGCGGCTGATCGACCGGGAAATCAGCACCTGGTCTTACGAGGTGGTTGCGCCGCGTCGCCCCGCCGATGTCGAGTGGGTCGAGGCGATGATCGCCAAGCACGAGTACCTCCCCACGGAGAAACTGTTCCTGGTGTCGTGGTCGGGGTTCACCAAGGGTGCCCGCGCGAAGGCGGCGACCAAATCGGGGGTTGAACTCGGCACGCCCGACCTTGTTCCCGGTCCGAACGGCCCTAAGATCAAGACAATCCGCGTGGGGTCCATACGAATGACCGCCACCGAGACGCGAATCGGCTTCAACCGTCCTGACGGGAGCAAGGGTTGGATACGGAGCGAGCCGGACATCGGCATCTACCTCCCCAACATGGTGCCCGTTGGGCCCGCGCAGAAGTTCACGGAGATGTTGCTCCACGATCCGAGGGTCGGTCCGCTCGCACGCGAGAACGCGTCGGCGCATCCAGAGCGTGACGATCTCAAGTCATTCGACCTCTACGCTCCGATCGAGAACGGCGTACTGAATCTCTACGAAGAAGTTCTCGATGAACTCCAACCAATCACGCTCATTGAAGTGTTGGGCGACTTCCGTTTGGCGGAGAAGCGCCTTGATCTGGAAGTTCGCGAGCTGAGGGGTCAGCCGTTCGCGTACGGAACCGTCGAGCTTGCGGACGCAAATGCCACGCTCGTCACTCGTCTGAATGAAGCACTCGACGTCACCGCCGGTATCGCTCGCTTCGAGCCGCCCAAACCGAAGGTGTGAGAGGGACGGATGATGCCGACGGACGTCCTCCGAATCCAGGGGCCTGGAGCTCATGGGATCGAGGAGCCTGTTCTGAGGGTTCCTCACGCACACGGCGCCTACGTCAATAATGTCGTGCGCACGTCTCCGCGAACACCCCCGGTGAAAGCTCACTTTCCCTCGTCGGAAGGCGGGGCTCGGGACGCCCGTGTACTTGCGAGTGAACACACGTCACGATGATCTCAGTGGGGGAATCGAGACGGGGGACAGCGATGACGACGCGCGATAGGGAGATCGTGGCCCTGTACGAGGGCGGCGTGCTGCCGGGTACGGCGTTCGCCGAGCGGTACGGCGTGACCGAGCAACGGATCTACCAGATCCTGCGCGCGCACGACGTCGAGCTCAAGGCACGGCGGCGAGGCCAGGCGGCCGCAGCGGGACACCCTGTCGTGAGGATCCGCAAGCCGAAGGCGGGCGAGGCGTCGGGCCCCAACGCCGGCGGCGCGGACTACGCGGACCGCATGGTCGATTCCTGGCGGGGCCTGGGCAGGCTGGCGGCCGAAGCCTCCAGCGACGGCGAGGGCGCCGCGAGGGTGGTGCAGCCGGGCGAGCTGGCCTCCGGGGTCAGGTTCTCCCGCCCAGCGCCCGCACCCGTACACGCTGGCGATGAACGGCCAGACGTGCTCGCGGCCGACCCTAGGTCGCGCGCGGGGGGAGGGGACGAGCGCGGCCAGAGCCAGGATCGCCGTAGACGGTTGCCGAGGGCGGTCAGCCGACCCTCCACACCGAATCGTCGCCCAATTGCTTCCGAACTTGCTCCGGACTTTCGGGGCAAGTGGCGGCTAGGGCCACGGATGACGAAGCAAGTGGTCCAGCCCAATTCAGACTGGCCTATGCGAACGACGAAACCAGAAGGCGCTTGCTTTGGGAGCAAGAGGTC
>PLTL01000363.1 GCA_003164475.1 Candidatus Dormiibacterota bacterium
CTGCCCGAGGTGGGGCGGTTGGACTTCGAGGCGGTCGACCCGGCCCGGTACCCGGCGCTGCAGCTGGTGCGGGACGCCGGGGCCAGGGGGGGGGCGGTCCCCGCGGTGATGAACGCGGCCAACGAGGTGGCCGTGGCCTCCTTCCTGGAGGGCCGGATCCGCTTCACCGAGATCGCCACTCTGGTGGAGCGGGTGACGGAGGCGTTCCAGTCCCCGGATCAGCTGGGGTTGGAGCAGCTTCTGGCCGCGGACGGTTGGGCTCGTCGGGAGGCGGGACGGATCGCCGACGAGCTCGCCGAGGCCCGGTCCGCGCGGTTGCCGGTCAGCTAGATGGGCGACTTCGTGTGGACCTGGCAGAGCGTCGGGGGCATCGTTCTGATGCTCTTGGTGGTGATCGCCGTGCACGAGCTGGGGCACTTCGTGGTGGCCAAGCGGGCCGGGATCATGGTCCAGGAGTTCTCGATCGGGTTCGGGCCCCGGCTGCTAAGCCGCATGCGGGGCGAGACCCGCTACTCGGTACGACTGCTGCCGCTGGGCGGCTACGTCCGGATGGCGGGCATGACTGGGCTGGAGGCGCCCCCCGACGATGGGGGAGAGCGCGGCTTCATCCGGGCCAGCAACGTCAGGAAGGCGGCCACCCTGGCCGCCGGGGGGCTGATGAACATGGTCCTGGCCGGGGCCATCTTCGCCGGGGTGGCGGCGGTCGGGGGCCCAGCCCCCCAGATGGAGTCCGGGGGCGCCCTGGCCAAAGCTGGGGTGAGGAGTGGGTGGCAGATCGTGGCGGTCGGGGGCCACCGGATCGATGGCCTCACCAGCCTTCGGGCCCGCATCCAGGACGACCGGGGGCGGCCGCTCACAGTTGAGCTGAGGCCCTGGAACGGTGGCGCGGCCCGGGAGGTCGTGGTCAGCCCCCAGCTGCGCTGGGTGGGGACCAGCGCCAGCCCCAAGATCCCCTTCGAGGCCCTGATCACCGCCATCGACGGGGAAGCCCTCCCGCACGCCACCCCCCAGTCCATGGCGGCGGCGATCCCTGGCCATGGAGCTCTCGAGGTCTCCTACCGGACCAGCTCGGGCCAGGTCCTGACGGTACCGGTCAAGCGGAGTCAGCTGGCAGTGCAGTGGCTGGCCGGCTACATCGCCTCCGAGGGCAATCTTCTGATCCCCAACCTGGGGGGGCGCCCGATGCCGATCTACCAGGCCCTGGCGGTCGGCTTCTACACCGTGCCCAGTCAGATCGGCTCCACCTTCATCAACCTGTGGAAGCTGGTCAGCCCCCACCACTCACCCAACCTCCGGCTCTCAGGCCCGGTGGGGATAGCCGAGGAGACCTCGGTGGCGACCGAGATCGGGCCCGGTACCTACCTCACCCTGATGGCCCTGATCTCCGTCAACCTGGGCCTCTTCAACCTGCTGCCGATCCCCTTCCTGGACGGCGGTCGGCTCTTCTTCGTGCTCTTGGAGATGGCCCGGCGCCGCCGCATCAACCCTCGGGTGGAGGCCATGGTCCATGCGGTTGGGTTAGCCTTGATAGGCATGCTCTTCATCTATGTGACCTACGGCGACATCTCTCAGCTGGTCCGATGATCCAACGCCGCCAGACTCGTCCCATCCGCGTTGGCCAGGTGGTGATCGGGGGCGCCGCTCCGATCAGCGTCCAGACCATGACCAAGACTCCCACCGAGGATGTCAGGGGCACGCTGGAGCAGATCGCCAGGGCCGCGGAAGCCGGGGCGGACATTGTCCGGGTCACCTGCGACACCAAGGAGGCCGGCGAGACCCTCCGCGACATCGTCAAGGGCAGCCGTCTGCCCATCGTGGCCGACATCCACTACGACGCCCCGCTGGCGCTCATGGCCCTGGACGCCGGGATCCAGTGCCTGCGGCTTAACCCCGGCAACATCCGCCAGCCCGAGAAGATTGCCGAGATCGCCCGCCGCTGCCAGGCGCTGGGGGTCCCCATCCGGATCGGGGTCAACGCCGGCAGTCTCCCCGATCGCAAGAAGCTGGAGCGGGGGCGGGGCGAGGGTGGGATCCCGGACGTGGCCCAACGGATGGTGGATGCCGCGCTGGGCCATATCGCGATCCTCGAGGAACTGGGGTTCCAGGACATCAAGGTCAGCCTCAAGGCCAGTGATGTGCTCACCAACCTGGCCGCCAACCGTCTCTTTGCCCAGCTGGACAACCGCCATCCCCTGCACCTGGGGCTGACCGAGTCCGGGCCCACCAGGACCGGGTCGATCAAGAGCGCCATGGGGATTGGGATCCTGCTCGCCGAGGGGATCGGCGACACCATCCGGGTGTCGCTGGTCGACGAGCCTGAGGAGGAGGTCAGGGTGGCGCGGCAGATCCTCGCCAACCTCCAGGAGAAGCCCAGCGGCCCCAACCTCATCGCCTGTCCCACCTGTGGCCGGCTCGAGATCAACATGGTGCCCATGGTGGCCCGGGTCGAGGAGGCGCTGAAGCGGGTCAAGCGCCCGATCAACGTCTCGGTCATGGGCTGCGTCGTCAACG
>PLTL01000063.1 GCA_003164475.1 Candidatus Dormiibacterota bacterium
ACAAAAGCATCGGACAGGGCGGAAAATCTTCGGGCGCATCTACGACGAGATGCCTGTTTTGGATTCGCCGGAGCCAAGCAGCCGTTCACTGGTGGTTCTTAACGCCTGATCCGCCGACGTGTAACAGCGACGTTCGCACCTCCCGTACAACAAGCGCAAGAACACGAAAAAACCCTTGACACTGTGTCAACATCCACTCACGGAACGGCAGCAATCGATTTCCGCGGGTGGAGATTCCCCCACTGAAACTCATATGTCACCGGTACCCTGTCGAGCGCCCTCGGGTTTCGTACCGGTCCATAGGCTGAGTTCTCGTTGGAGCTCCCCATAGCAAACTCGTCGCAGTTGAGCTTCCCCAGCGGGACGACTCCCAGTCTCTCCAGCCGCTCGACCACCGTGGCGCTGTAGGGCGGCACGAAGCCGCGGAGAATCTGGCTGGCGGCCGTCGTCTCCACGCCGCGGGTACAGAGCACGTCCTTGTAGGCGACCGGGATGCCACACAGTGGCGAGGCGCCCGCAGGGTCCCGCGCCAGAGCCTGGTCGGCCCGGGCCGCCGCTTCAAGGGCCAGCTCGGGGGTGAGTCGAAGGTACGCCCCGATGGCCGGGTCCAGCGCCCGGATCCGGCCCAGCGCCTCCTGGGCCAGCTCCACCGCCGACAGCTCCCGCGCCCGTAGGCGCCGGGCCAGGGCTCGAATTGGCTCCTCGAGCAGGGTCACTGGATCGCCGGCACCCGAAGGAAGCCGGCCGACTGGGCCGCGGCGTTGCTCAGGGCCTCCTCGGCGCTGAGGCCCGGAGCGGGCACATCGGCCCGGGTCACGTTTCGCAGCTCGCCCACCTGAGCGGTGGCCTCCACCTCGGAGATGTCGGCAGCGGAGAGGCTGGCCACCGCCGCCACGATCACATCGAGCTGGGCTGCCAGCTTCTCCAGTTCTTCGCCGGAGAGCCCCAGGCGTGCCAGCCTGCTCACGTGGGCGACCTCGGAGAGGTCGATCCACTGTCCCGGCGCCGAACCTGGGCTCTCCTCTGCCACCGCGCCTGGATTATAGGAAGCCCCAAGTTTGGGCCCGTGGACTCACCCCCGACCACCGCCGGACGGGAGCAACCGGGCTGGCGCCGACCCTGTGTCACCAGAGGCCGCAACCGCCCTCGATGCGACGGGCCTGGAGCGCCTCGCCGGGGCCGAGCGGGAACTCCCTGGCGCGGCCCGGCTCGCGGTCGGCACAGCGCCCGCTCCGTCTCACCGGGACCGTAATATCCTGGTCGAGGGAAGGGCCGCGGACCGGCGAGGCTGGAGAGCGCCTGCCCACCCCGCCAGCTCCCCAAGAGCTCCCCGGCCCGGCCCCAGAGGATGACACTCGATGTCCGCGCTGATCGTTCTCGACCTGCCGGCGACCAGCCTGGCCACCGCCGCGCACCCGGTGCTTCCCGACCTGGTCGAGCCCACGCCACCCGTCGACCTCAAGGTCCCTCCCCACCGGGCCGGTGACCGGACCGTCCCCAGCGCCTCGAGGCGCTGCCGGCAGAACACGGTCCCCTGCCCCTCACCTGCCTCGCCGGCGGCATTGGGATCGGGCCTCGGCTCCACGACTCGCCCCTGGTCCTCGCCGCCGGGCTCCCGGTTCCGCTCCTTCTCCCCCAGGGGAGTCACAGCGTGGACCACCGCACCTTGTCCGCCCTGAACGAGCGCGACGGCTGGTACCGAGACAAGGTCCCGGGATCGGTCCCCGAGCCGCCCCCGCGGGGGCGTCAGCCCGCGGTCTCGTGGCTCTGGGCGGCCCCGGCGGCCGCGGTGGTGCTGGCCACCGCTTTGGTCGGGATCCTCCGCTACGGCTCGCTGCCTGCGCGCATCCCCATCCACTTCTCGGCGGCCGGAGCGCCGAACTCCTTCGCCGGCAAGTCCCTGGGAAGCGCCTTCTTCCTGGTCCTGACCCAGATCATCCTCACCGGCTTGCTGGTCGGGCTGCTACGGCTGGCGGTTCAGCACGGCGAACAGGGGCTGGATCCCAGCGACCCGGCCGGCGCGGCCCCGCGGCGCCAGACCTTCCAGCGCCGGATCGGAGTCGGGACGCTCACCCTCGCCACCGGCGTCGACCTCACCCTGATGCTGGCCGCCTTCATGACCTGGGGGCTGGTCAAGTTCAGCAACGGCTCCGGGGTACTGCTGCTGCTGCCGACCCTAGTCGGGGCCACCGTCTTGGTAGTGCTGGCGGTAGGAGGCAGCCAGCCGGGAGCTCGCCTGCACCCTGGCCACCCGCGAGGGGGAGGCACCCCGGTGGTCCCGCGCTCCGACGACCGCCACTGGCACCGCGGCGCCTTCTACGCCAATCGCGGCGACCCCGCCATCGTCGTGCCCAAGCGCCTGGGGGTTGGCTGGACTGTCAACTTCGGCCACCCCGTGAGCTGGATCCTGCTCGTCGCGATCGTCGGCCTGGTGGCCCTCCCGGCATTTCTACTGGGGCGCTGAGGCGAGGTCGCCTTTCTCCTGCCAGGGCTCGCGGTAGGGATCCCCCAGCCAGGCCGCGAACTCATCCTCATCGAGGACCGGTACTCCCAGCCGCCGGGCCGCCTCCAGCTTGGAACCGGCCGCCTCGCCGGCGATCACGGCGGTGGTCTTCCGGGAGACGCTGCTGGCTGAGGTCCCGCCCCGCTCCCCTATCGCCCGCTCCGCCTCCGCCCTGGTCCAGCGCTGCAGGCTCCCGGTCAGCACCAGGGTCTTGCCCAGCCAGGGACCGCCCGCCCGCCGGGCTTCGAGCGGGCTGACCCCGACCGCCAGCAGCCCTGCGACGAGCTCCCTGCCTCCCGGGCTCCCAAAGAACTGGGCGACCGCCGCCCCCACCGTGGGTCCGACCCCGGCCACGGCGGTCATGGCACCCAGGTCGGCTTGCAGAAGCCGCTCCAGGTTTCCGAAGTGCTCGGCGAGGAGCCGCCCGGTTCGCTCGCCGACGTGGGGTATCCCCAGGGCGTAGACGAAACGCTCCAGGCTGGGATGACGCTTGGACTGGATCGCCGCCACCAGCTGCCTCGCCGACCGCCTGGCCAGGAGGGGGAGCGCCTCGAGCTGCTCGGCGGTGAGCCGGAAGAGGTCGGCGGGGGTCTCCACCAGCCCGCGCTGGAGCAGCTCCGCCAGCACCGCCGGGCCACAGCGATCGATATCCAGGGCCCGCCGGCTGACGAAGTGCCGCAGCCGCTGCAGCCGCTGCGCCGGGCACAGCGGGTTGAGGCAGCGGGTGGCGGCCTCACCGCTCTCCCGCACCAGGCCACCTCCGCAGACCGGACACTCCCTCGGCATCTCGAAGGGCTGGCTGTCGAGCGGCCGATGCACCAGAGCCACGCTCACCACCTCGGGGATGACCTCGCCAGCCTTGCGG
>PLTL01000071.1 GCA_003164475.1 Candidatus Dormiibacterota bacterium
ACCGAAGCAAGCCGGGCGGGCAGCCGCCTCGGCATTGCGCTTCTCGTGGTCTGCGGCGCACAGCTGATGATCGTCCTCGATTCCACCATCGTGAACGTGGCGCTCCCGACCATTCACCGGGACCACCACTTCTCGACCGTCAAACTGCAGTGAGTGGTCACGGCCTGCTCACTTTCTCACCCAGTTCCTCCCGACCATTTCGACCACAACTTAAGGAGAAGCCACATGCGGTACCGCAGCCTCGGCCGGACCGGCATCAAGGTCAGCCCCTACGCGCTCGGCGCCTTAATGTTCGCCACGTCCATCGGCAACCCGGATCCGGACGACTCGATCCGCGTCATCCACAAGGCACTGGACGCGGGGATCAACCTCGTCGACACCGCCGACGGCTACGGCGACTCCGAGGAGATCGTCGGCAAGGCGCTCAAGGGGCGCCGCGACAGCGTGGTACTGGCGACGAAGTTCAGCCGCGCGATGGGCGACGACCCCAACCGGCAGGGCACCTCGCGGCGCTGGATCATGACCGCGGTCGAGGATTCGCTGCGTCGCCTCCAGACCGACCACATCGACCTCTACCAAATCCACCGACTGGACCCCGACACTGACATCGAGGAGACGCTCTCCGCGCTGTCGGACCTGATCCACAGCGGGAAGGTACGCGCGATCGGCTCGTCCACGACTCCCGCCTCCGACATCGTCGAGGCCCAATGGGTCGCAGAGCGCCGCGGTCTGGAGCGCTTCCGCACCGAGCAGCCCCCCTACTCGATCCTCAACCGCAGTATCGAGTCTGAGGTGCTACCGATCGCGCAGCGCTACGGCATGGGCGTATTGGTGTGGGGTCCGCTCGGGCAGGGAATGCTCACCGGCCGTGTCCGGAAGGGTCAGCAGACCGACGTGATCCGCGCTCCCTTCGTCAAGGCACTCAGCGACGAGCGCCGGCTCGACGCCGTGGAACAGCTCATTCCGCTCGCCGAAGAGGCGGGATTGCCGATGACGCACCTCGCCATGGCGTTCGCGATTGCCCATCCGGGCGTGACCAGCGCGCTCCTCGGGCCACACACCATGGAGCAACTCGACGACCTGCTCGCCGGCCTCGACGTCACGCTCACCGACGAGATCCTCGACCGGATCGATGAGATCGTCCCGCCCGGCACCGACATCGGCACCCTCGTTGGCCAGGCCTACGTGCCCCCAGCCATCCAGCGCTCGGACCTTCGCCGCCGACCCATCGACGAGCGCGCTGCCGCGTGACCGCATCGTCGATCGAATCCGGGTACCCCCTGCAGGACTCGAACCTGCGACCTGCGCGCTTAGAAGGCAGTAGCTGCATCTAGCGTGGGTCTGGTGGCCTTAGCCGAATTTGATTCCAGCGCTTGCCTGTCGAGAAGGCGCCCTGAAAAGCGCTCGCCTCACACGCGAGGGATTGCCGCGGGAATGGAACCAGCCCGGCTATCCAACCTCCCCCTCCCCTCCCGCGCTCCACGAGACTAATCCGTTTAGGCTCACGCTCCACGTCTGGGTCGCCCAGGCCCACCAAACCTTCTGAGCCCGGAGGTCGCCGGTCCCATGTGACCACCGCGGCCGCTACCGGTCCTGGACGAGCTCCTGGGCCACCTCCATCGCGGCGGCCCCGAACTCGTCGATGGTCGACCGGATGCCGAGGGTCGGGAGCATGGCCACGATCGGGGTGAGGTTCCCGATATAGACGGCCGCCAGGGCGAGCAGGGAGCGCACCTGCTGGCGCGGCTCGGCGTCGGCGTCCACCACGGCGGCGAACAGTCCCATCAGCCGGCGCCGGATCTGCTCGCCCTCCGCCTGGTGATCGCGGAGCGTGGTCTGATTCGCCTGCGCGAACTGGATCCAGCGACTCCAGGACCCTTGGGTGGCCACGGCCATCCGGCGGAGCACCTCCTGGCGGGCTTCTGTCGTTCGCGGCTGGGCCTGGCTCCAGGCGACCAGCTCGTCGACCGGGGCCATTAGGTCCTCCACGATGCCGGCCAGGAGGGCGTCCTTCGAGGGGAAGTGGTAGTAGAGGGACGCCTGCTTGATCCCGAGGCGGTTGGCGATCTGACGCAGCGACGTCTTCTCGTAGCCCTGCTCGGTGAAGAGCTCGAGGGCCACCTCGACGGCTCGCCGCCGGGTGTCCGTATGGCGGGGACTCATCGGCGCCGATCGTACCTCCTTCCGACCACCGTAAACTACTTGACGACAGGTTATCTTAGGGGCTATCCTTCTGGAACAACCTACCGTTCGACAGTTAGAGCATACCAGGAGGAGCCGCCAGATGACTCAAGCAACTGAGCGTGTCGTGGCCGGCAGCACCCCCTCGGGCGACCGCCTCGACCCCGCCCTGCGGCGGCTGATCTGGATCCTCGTGCTGGGCGGGATAGCGCCCATCCTCGACACCACCATCGTCAACGTGGCCCTGGCCACCCTGGGTCGCGACCTGCACGCATCGGTCGCCGTCACCCAGTGGACCATCACCGGCTACCTCCTGGCCATGGCGATTGCCATGCCGGTCACCGGCTGGGCGACCCAGCGCCTGGGGGCGAAGCGCCTCTGGATCCTCTCCCTCGTGCTCTTCGTGGTGGGCTCAGCCCTGTCGGGGGTCGCCTGGAACATGGACAGCCTGATCGTCTTCCGGGTGGTCCAGGGCGCCGCCGCCGGGATCATGATGCCGCTCCTCATCACCATCCTGGTGCAGGCCGCCGGCCCCGGACGGCTGGGGCGGATGATGTCGATCGCCAGCCTTCCGGTGGTCGTGGTCCCGGCCCTCGGCCCGGTGGTGGGCGGGCTCATCGTCACCGACCTGAGCTGGCGCTGGATCTTCTACGTCAACGTCCCCATCTGCCTGGCGGCGATCGGACTGGCGTGGCGCTGGATGCGGCCAATCGCTTCCACGGGGGAGCGCCACCCCTTCGACATCGTGGGCTTGCTCTGCCTCTCTCCCGGGCTGGCCCTGGTCTTCTACGGACTGGCCCAGGTGTCAGGACCCAGCGGTTTCGCGAGCGTGGCGGTGGTCGTACCGATCGCTGCTGGAGTGGTCTTCCTGGCGGCGTTCGGTGTCCACGCTGCGCGGAGGCATGAGGGGCCGCTCGTCAACATCCGGGTGCTGCGCATCCCCTCCTTCGCCGCCGCGGCCGGTGTGTTCCTCCTGTCCGGTCTGTCGCTCTACGGCCCGCTCCTCCTCCTCGGCCTCTACTACCAGGACGTCCAGGGCAAGAGCGCGCTGATCACCGGGCTCCTGCTCGCCCCACAGGGCATCGGCACGCTGCTTCCCCGCACCCTCGCGGGGAAGCTCACCGACCGCGTGGGTCCCCGCCTCGTGGTCATCCCCGGCCTCACGCTGACGGTGGCCGGCACCCTGGCCTTCGCGCTGGCCGGCTCCGCACCCTCGGATTGGCTGCTCTCAGCATCCCTGATCGTCCGTGGGGCCGGCCTGGGCGCCGTGACGATCGCGGTCATGGCAGGAGCATTTCAAGGGGTCCCGCATCAGGACGTCCCGGATGCCAGCACGATGATGAGAATCGTCCAGCAGGTGGGCGGGTCGTTCGGTGCGGCGGTTCTCGCGGTCATCCTCGCCGGTCAACTCGCGAGCCACGCCGGCCTCACCGCGGCGGTTCGTGTCGCCGCCTTCGACACCTCCTTCTGGTGGGCGATCGGCTTCACCGTCCTGGCGCTGGCGCCAGCCGTTCTGCTGCCCACCCGCCTCCACCGACACCGGGCGGGCCTCGCACCGGTGTCACCAGAAGCCATCTCGAGCCGCTCGGATGGCGAGAGGAGCTCATTGGCGGAGAGTTGAACCTGGCCCTGATGGCCTCGAAGGGGAGAGCCGGTAGGGCCCGCCTCACGCTGCGACCTCCTCGCCGGCCCCAGTGATGGCGTCGAGGATCATCCGTGCCGCCCTCTGGATCCGCTCGGCCGACTCGGAGATCCCCCGGCGCGCCTCATCGCCGCCACCGGCCCAGACCGCGAGGTAGCCGAAGGAGTACTCGGAGCTGTCGATGTCCAGCCCGGCGCACACGACGTAGGCGACGGACTCCGCCTCCAGCTCGGCCTGCTCTCGGCTCAGCCCGGCGCGCTCTTGGTGTAGGACGGCGTGACCCTAGCTCGTGGGCGAGGGTCTTCACCTGCTGGCGGGGCTCGTTCGCCACCTCCACCCGGATCCGGCGCAGCGCGGGGGTGCAGTCGCCGTTCACCTCACCCTCCAGGTGGTCCTCCTCGACGGTGAATTCAAGGGTGTGGGCGACCGCCCGCAGTTGCGCGTACCGGTCATCGGGATCGGCCCCCTCGAGGCGGCTGACCGGCGGCGCGGGGAGTTCCTGGCCCTCGGTCTGGCTGACGTCGAAGACGTGAGCCACCCGGAAGGTGTGCGCCGCTCCCCACACAACCCTCTCCTCCCCGCTCTCGGAGTCGAGGACGTGCAGGCGGGAGACCACTGGCGCGAGGATGGCGATGCCGTGCTCCCCCTTGCGCACGTGGCGGCCCAGGCCCAGCCAGGCGTGAAAGCCGGCCACCCGGGTGGCGTCGGGACGCTGGCACGCGATTCTGTGGAATATCAATCGCGTCGAATGGCGCGAGTCTCGTACTTGCCGTTTCGTCTAACGCGCATCTGGGCCGGTTGACAGAGCGCATCCCGCACAGCTAGAGTTCCTCAATTCACTAGATCACTACTGAGCTAATGCGCACCGAACTGACGATCGATTTCCATCTGGATCCCCGCTCTGGGGTCTCCGCCTACATGCAGATCGTCCACCAAGTCCAGCGCGCTATCCGCTGCGGTCTGCTCAGGCCCGGCGATCGCCTGCCGGCCGCGCGTGAGGTGGTCGCCGCGCTGGCCATCAACCCCAATACGGTGCTCAAGGCGTACACGGAGTTGGAGCACGAGGGCTGGGCAGTGAGCCGTGTCGGTGTCGGCACCTTCGTTGCCGAGACCGCGCCCCGGGCCGTTGCCGCCGAGGTCCACGATCGGCTGACCCGTTCGTTGCGGGACTGGCTGGCTGAAGCCAGGAGGGAGGGGCTCGACCAAGGGGCTATCGAGGCCTTGGTAAGCCTCACGCTCGACCCGACCGGTCGGGAGCAGGTGGCATGAACGCCGCCCTGGAGGCGAGAGGGCTTGGCAAGCGCTACGGCTCGACCTGGGCGATCCGCGATCTCACCCTCTCCATCCCCGCCGGCCGCGTGGTCGCCCTGGTTGGCCCTAACGGAGCCGGCAAGACCACCTTGCTGCAGCTCGCCGTCGGCCTCCTGACCCCGAATGCGGGCGAGCCCGAGATCTTCGGCTGGTCACCGCGGCGAAACCCGACGCTGGTGCTGGCCCGGGTCGGCTTCCTGGCTCAGGACCGTCCCCTCTACCGTCACTTCACGGTCGCTGATACCTTGCGCCTGGGCCGCGAGCTGAATCCCAGGTGGGACCAACCCATGGCCGAAGGGCGGATGCGCCGGCTCGAGATCCCTCTCGACCGCCAAGTTCGAACGCTTTCCGGCGGTCAACAGGCGCAGGTCGCACTGACACTGGCGCTCGCGAAGCGACCTGAGCTGCTGCTCCTGGACGAGCCGGTGGTCAACCTAGACCCGCTTGCCCGCCGTCAGTTCCTCTCCGAGGTGATGGAGGCCGCTGCGGCAGATGGCCTCACCGTCGTCCTCTCGTCGCACGTGGTCGCCGACTTGGAGCGCGTCGCCGACTACCTGGTCATCCTGGCGAGCGGGCGGCTGCAGGTCGCGGGAGACCTGGAACGCCTTCTCGCGGACCACCGCTGGCTCGTAGGTCCGGCTTCCGAGGCCGGGCGGGTCCGCGGCACCGTCATCCAGGCGGGCACGGGCCAGCGGCAGTGCCGGATCCTGACACGCGACGGCAGCGCCCCCCCGGGGTGGATGACGGCTCCTGTCAGCCTGGAGGATCTGGTCCTCGCCTACCTCGGCAATCCCTCCGCCGGGGCCCTCCCCGCGCCCGCGGCGATCCCGGCATGACGGGGGCGACCTGGCTCGCCTGGCGTAGCAACCGTCAGGCGGCGGTCGCCGGAGGCGCCCTGGCCGCGGCCGCTGCTGCCGCGTTGGTGGGCGTGGCGATCTGGGAGAGCACGCAGCCGGAGGGCTCGGTGCACACCCTGATGGACGGCTTCCGCGCACTCCTAATCGCTGCCCCAGGGGTCGCGGGCGTGTTCGTGGGAGCCCCGCTTCTCTCCGGAGACGTCGAGCGCGGGACGCACCGGCTGATCTGGACGCAGGGCATCACCCGCCGGCGCTGGGCGGCCTCCAGCCTCGCCCTGCTGATCATGGCCTCGGCGCTTGCCGCCGCTGTCATGGCCATCGGCGGACAGATCTGGATCGCGCGCCTCCCCAGCAACTTCGACACGACCTGGGGCCTCTACGACCTGCAGGCGCCGGTGGTCTTCGCCTACGTGCTCTTCGCCGTCGCTCTCGGCGCCGCGGTCGGGGCCGCCCTGCGCCGGACGCTTCCCGCCATGGCCGTGACGCTGGCGATCTTCATCGCCGTCCGGGTGGCCTTCGTCGAGCTGGCACGACCGCATCTCCTGCCCATGGTCACCCGCGTGGTCGTGAGCGGAGACCAGAACCAATCGGTCGTCGCTCCCGGCGCAGGCTACGTTGACACGACCTTCCTCAACGCGCAGCTGCAGCCGCTGGGCATCGGGGCCTGCGGGTCCCCCGGCTGCGTGCCCGGCCCGGCAGCCGGCATTCCATACGCCGCTCTGGGGCCGAACACCCCGTTTCGGGTCGTGTACCAGCCCGCCTCCCATTTCTGGCCCATGCAGGGGATCGAGGCGGGAATCTTCATCCTGCTCGCCGCTGCGCTGATCCTGGCCGCCCTCCGGTTCGCGACCCGCGACGGCTGATAGCCGCACCGCCTCAACCAGGCGAATCCTCCGCCAGGTCCGCTGGCACTGCCTTGCCGGGCGCTGACCGCCAGACGGCCAACCTCCGGTGGCCAGCCGACCACGCCTGGTGCGTGGCGACCGAGATCGACCTCACCTGGACCTACGTGGGCCGTCCGGCCGGCGTCGCCCTCCGTCGTCAGGAGCGCTCACCGCCGTGAATGACACGAAGGCGAGGCGGGTCCGAGGATCGCTCTGCGTCGCCGAGCCGCTCGACCGCGGTGCGCAGCTGCGACTTCGCCCGGATCGTGCGCTGGTCGCCTGGCCCAAAGGCTGCGTCGGTGTCGAGAAATGCGATCACTGCGGTGACGAGCGAGACGATGCGCGCGTCGGGAGGCTGGACGTCCTTGGCCATCTTCCGACCCCCATGAGTGCTGCTACGACGCACACCCAGGGGCGGGGACGGCTCCGCGCTGCAAGGCCGAGCGCAGCGAGCCCGGCCTGAGCCTTGCGGCGTCGAAGAGCCGGCTCCGTCAAGGTGAGAGCGGCGATGCAGCACCGGGGGAGGGGAGGCCAGCCGCCCGGCGTCTCCGTTGGCTGCACGCCCCGGACTGGCGCGCCTAACGCGACAGGTCCAGCCACGGGGGGCCTCATTCGAGGCCGGCGCGCTGGCTACGACCTTGAGCTCACCCCTTCGGCGCGGTTCGCTCCGGCTCCTCGGCCTGCGTCCGACCCTCGCCTCTCGCGCCCGTTCCGGGCACGACGCGGAGAGGGGTGAAGCCGAGCACCCGGGGCGTGGGTCCGGCAGGTGTCGGGACATCGGCAAGGCGCTGGAGCAGCCCCTCGAGCGCCGCCTGGTCGCCCTCTGCCGCCGCCCTCTCCAGCTCGGTCAGGGGGATGGTCGTCAGCATGCGCTCCATCTCCTCTTTGGCCTCGATGAGCTGCCCGCGGGTCGAGGCTTTGGGGACGTAGAAGTCGCAGCGAGCGCAAGCCATCCGATGTGGGCACTGCTCGAAGAAAGAGTACGTGCAAAAGCCGTGGCCGAGGTTGTAGTAGTGCCAGGGCGCGCCGACGGCGGCGGCGCCGCTCTGCACCGCCTCGCGATCGATCAGCACCTCGATGGAGCGGACGTTCCGCGCGAAATAGCCGGCGTCACGGTAGGCTTTGGTCAGCGTGTTGGGGGTGATGAGGGCGTAGTGCTGGGTGGCTGCCGGGGACCGATGGCCGAGCCACGCCTGCAGCTCGAACAGGCTCATCGGGTCCTTCGCATTGTAGAGCTGGGTCGCGATCGTGGCCCGCGCCCGATGCGAGGTGATCGTGCCGCGCGCGTCGGAGAGGGGAACGCCTGCCTTGCGGCACAGCATGGGAATCAGGTGGTCATTGAGGTACTGCCCGGGAAGGCGCCGAGCCCGATGGCAGAAGAGGAAGGAAACGAGCTCTCCGGTTCTCCGGTCGGCGAGGAGCGGCTGGCGACCGCGCACCGTCTCCCAAGCGGCGATGGTCGTTCCCACCAAGGCGTCGACCGGCTTGGTGTATGGCCGTCCCGTCTTGTGGGCGGGGACGTCGAGCAGACACACCCCAGCTCCATCGTCAGCAGCGGGTTCCTGCCAGCGCACGCAGCCGGCGCGCAGCCGGGCGATCTCGTCGCTACGCAGCCCGGCGAAGAGCCAGACCAGCGCCAGGGCGCGCATGAACTCAAGGGGATAATGCGGCGCCCGCCCCGTTGGAGTGCTGGCCGATCCGCTCCGAGCGTCCTCGCCGGTAAGATTGATCCCCGCCCACATGAGCTTCGCCCAGACGTCGTCGGCAATCACTCGCGGGGCAGGGCTGATCAGGGCACCGATGCTGCGAGGAATCGCGAAGCTCCGCGACGGGTTGAAACGCCGGGAGATCCACTCCCACTCCTGCGCGTCCCTGAAGGCGATGCTGAGGGCGTGGAGGGCCGCGGCCTTCGACCGGGGAGAGAGCGCATGCCCTGCAGCGGGAAGCGGGCCTGGATGGCTGGCTGTGTATTCGCCACGCTGCATCCGGTCGATGGCAGCCACAGCCTCGGCGGCGAGCTGTCGCGTCCACTGACCGGGGCCGGTGACGTCGGGGTGGCTGCCGTGGAGCCACCTCCCGATCTTGAGCAGCCAGAAGCGGCTGGTGGCGCGGGTCTTGGCCGCGAGGGTCGATGTCGTCTCCCATTGCTCGACCCACTCCGCCCACTCCACTGCCATCCCCACGCCACGGGCCTCGGCGAGCCGGGCGTCGGCGACGTCCTGCTCGGGGAGTGGCCTGTCGATGACCCCGAGGTGCGCGAGCACCCGGCTCAGGCAGCAGACAAGCCCTCGACTCCGGTGGCTCATGCCGGCCTCGTGTCGGAGGCGCTCCAGGGTCGGCGTGGTCATGCGGGCAAGCTCAGGACTGCCATGGGCGAGCATCACCCTGCCAGCCAGGCTCCGCAGGTTTCGCAGCGTATCCGGCGAGTATCCCCAGCCGGCGACGGTCTCCTCGATCAGGGCCAACTGGGCGTCGACGGAGGCGGGGCCGAAAACCTTGCGGGCAATGCCTCGCCACTCCACGTTGACAACGGCGGACAGGTCCGGCAGGCATCCGAGCACATACGCCGTCGCGATCATGTAGTGGCGGGTCGCCCCTGCCGACGTGGGCCGGTTTGCGGTGAGCAACCTGCTCCTCTCCGCGGCCAGGACGCGGCCCCATGTCGTCCGGTCCCAGGCCCAGAAGCTCGTCCCTTCCCACAGGCAGGCCCGCAACAGAGCGAGCAGCGCGCGGTCCTTCCAGTATGGGTTCCCCTCGATGAGAGTGAGTGCGTCACGGAGCGGACGCGCCAGCCGCTCGGCATCAGTGAGTCGGTCCAGGATGCCCTCTACCGTGCGACCTCCCCAACCATGAGCTACCCCGAGGGCAGAAAGCGCCTCTCGCTCCTGCGGCGTCAGCCCGGAGGACGTGTCGTAGCCCTCCGCACCGAGGCGTCCGGGTGCTCCATCTGGGGTACGAGGAGATGCCGACGCTGTCACCGGGTGCTCTCCTCGGCAGCCGCCGTTGCGGCGAGCTTCTCGACACGCGCTGCGTGAATCTGAGACATCCCGTCGCGCAGGCGCGAGGCCAGGTCGCGCCCGGAGAGATGGATATAGCGCAGCGTTGTGCTGGTGCTGCGATGGCCCGCGAACTGGGCGATCGCGTGGATCTCCCAGCCGCAGCGTGCCAGGTCCGTGAGACACAGATGGCGCAGCGTGTGGGTGCTGAACCGTCGGAGGCCCACCGTGTCGGCGAGGCGGCGCACCACCTTCGACCAGGTCCAGACGGTGATCGGCTGACCCCGGTTGCGCCGAGACTCCGACACGAAGAGGGGCCCCCGCCGCGTGGTGATCCCCCGGCGGTGCTGGAGGTAGAGGGCGAGGAGGGTCCCGGTCGCCGCCGAGTAGGGGACGACGCGGCCGCGGCGGTTCTTCGTCGTCTCGGCCCGGATCCGCAGCGTCCGATGGGCCGGGTCGAGGTCGTCGGTGGCGAGAGCGCAGAGCTCCTCGCGCCGCAGCGCAGCGTCATACGCCAGCGCGAGCATGAGCCGGTCGCGGAGGGGGAGAGCCCGCGCCGCCTGCAGCAGCAGGCACCATTCCGCGTCGGTGGGAATCCACGGTAATGCCGTGAACTGAGGGATCAGCCCGCGGTGGCGCTCACCGCCGAAGCCTCGCCCGACGGTATAGCGGCCGCGGCCCACCGGGTTGGTGGGGCAGATGCATTCCTCGACGAGGTAGTCGTAGAAGAGGCGGACGGCGACGAGGCGCTGCTGCAGGGTGGCGTTGGCGAGACCCGCTCCCGAGCCGATGCCGACGCTGCCGCCTCGTCGAGGATGCGGTCGCGCCATGAGGTCGCGGACGTACCGGGCGATGTCGGAGCGGCCGGCCCGGCAGGGGTCGATGCCATCGCGGACGCATACGGCCAGGTAGTCGGCCAGAGCCCGCCCGTAGGCCTCGACGGTGCGCGGTGCCAGGCCGAGGTCTGTTTGCAACTCGAGCCAGGCGCTCGCAGGGGGAGCGGCATCGAGGGCGGCCCGCCAGCCGCTCTCCACAGGCGGCACCGCCAGCAACATATCCCCAATCTCCACAGAATCCACAGAGAGGGGTTCCCCCGCACCCCCTCCCCAGAGACTACTACGAGGGAGTGATATTCCCCATAACATAGATCAGAAGTGTGTTGCCCCAGCTGTACCGGTGGAAGCGACGCTGGACTTCGAGCCAGGCCCGCCACGCTGTCGAGCTGGTCAGGCCGGCGACGCCGTCAGCAAGGGTGGCGAGCAGGTCGGTCCGGGTGGTGCTGGCGTCCATGGCGGGGGTCCTCCGGTGGGGTGCGGCTGCGACGCGCAGCGACATGGCGGAGGCCGAGCGAGCGGAGGGAGGAGCCGCAGGCTCCAACGAAGTGGTGCCCGGAGCTCACCAGCGAGGCCGGAGCACGCTGCCCAGCAGAGCAGTTCGCACCCCACCAGGAACACCGCTCCGCCGGGATCGCGCGGACCCCCCGTCTCGCCTGGCCATAGCGGGCCGACGGCCGCGAGCCCCCAACGGTCACCCCTCGGCAGTCACCGCACCTCCTGCAACGCGCCTCGCGGAAGCCGGCCAGGACAGCGCCCCCCACATCGCCCGCAGGATCCGCCGACCCCGAGGGGAGAACACTCGTCGACGTGCTGGGGGTGCGCGGATCCACCCACTAGGCCGAGGGTAGACTGGCGGCGCCGCGCCAGCGCATGAGGGCACACCATGACCACACATCGATCGCCGGTGACGAACGAGAGCCTCGACCTGGACTGGCGACGGGCGTTGCGCTGACCGCTTGAGACTGCCGATTCAAACGAACGTATGAATGAGTGAGCTGCCATGAAACTTCTCGTGTACGGTGCCGGGGTTACCGGGAGCCTGTTCTCCGCCCGCCTGCATGAGGCCGGGCACGACGTCTCCCTCCTCGCCCGAGGCGAGCGCCTGAGCGCCCTGCGAGAGCACGGCGTACTGCTCGCCGAGGGCGACAGTCCGGCCACCAGGCAGGTCCCGGTCCCCGTGGTCGAGCGCCCGGCCGGCCGGTACGACCTGACCGCCGTCTGCGTCCGCACCCATCAGGTGGACGCCGTGCTCGAGTCGATCGCCGGGCTCGACGGCGACGTACTGTTCCTGCTGAACTGGGCGGCCGGTCCGGAGCCGCTGGGCGCGGCAATCGGCCGCGAGCGCGTGCTGCTCGGCTTCCCCACGGCGGCCGGCACCATGGACGGGGAGGTGGTCCGCTACAGGGCGGCCACGCTGATGACCCGCCTGGTCCGGATGCCGATCGGCGAACCCGATGGCCGTATCACTCCGCGACTGGAACGAATCGTGCAGACGTTCCGCTCCGCAGGAATCAACGCCAAGGCCGAACCCCAGATGGACGCCTGGCTCAAGACGCACACCGCGTTCGCGGTGCCGCTCGGGCAGGCGGTGCACGCTGCGGGCGGCCCCGAGGCTCTGGCCGGCGACCCGGACGCGATCCGCGACATGATCCGGCTCATGAGGCAGAACCTCGAGGCCATGCCGACGCGGCCGGTCCCGCGTGCCTTTAACGCGTTGCGCACCGTGCCCGAAGGGGTACTCGTGGCCCTGTTCCGCCAGTTCCTGCGCAGTCCGACGGCTGCACACAGCGGCCTCGGCACCGCCTCGCCCGCGGAGTCCACCGAACTCGACCGGATGGCCGAGCAGATGCGCGCCTTTGCGAGAGCCCGTTAGGCGACATTTCCGTCGGCGAGCGGAGTCCTCGGTGTCGTGAAGCCTGGAGAACCTCATGATCATCTTGAGGGCTTCACCCGTTTCATCCGCCTCCACAGAGGCCACATCGGCTGGATCGGTGGACGCGAGGGCGTCTGGACGACCACGGAGCGCCTGGCGGGCTACGTGGCCACCATGCAGGAGGCAGGGCTGGAGCCGCTCACCGCAATGAGGGAATTCTCGGTGGAGATGGGCTACCGGGCGACGGAGTTGATGCTGGACGAGCATCCCGAACGTGTCTGGCTTGGTCATCGCCAACAACCAGATGGCCATCGGCGCCCTCCAGGCTTTGCGCGCCCGCGCCATCCGCATCCCGGACACGATCGGGGTCGTCGCTTTCGACGACCCACCGTGGGCCAACCTGGTCGAGCCGCCGCTCACCACCATCGCTCAACCAATCAAGGAGATCGCCGAGGCCGCGGTGGAGCAACTCTTTCAGCGCGTGGGGGACCGGACCATGCCCCCACAGCGGATCACCCTTCATCGCGTCAGCAGATCCGGGGGTCGTCCCAGCCCCGAGTTCCCTTGACGGCCTAGCCCGCGCTCGTTCAGGGCAGCACGCGGTCACACCGGTCGCGTCCTGGCTCTGCTGAAAAAAAGCGAGCCGCTGCCACGCAGTTGTTTTGGTCACTCTAGGCGATAAGCTCCTAGCCGGTCAAGCCCTCCTTGGCAGCTGCTCGCCATTAGCAACATGTGCGCCGCCGCTGCGCCACGCGAGTGTCGAACACCCGGCACGCCCGGCTGGTGCGCCGCAGGCGATCAGTGTCCGACTTCCTCCGGGGTCTCATACCAGCGGATGCGCTCACCGACCCGGCCCCGGACTTTCCAGGCCATGGTCTTTGGCGCCTTGTCGATCGCCTCGTGGAGGGTCGCGATCTGCGCGACGACGTCGAAGGACGCGGCCGGGAGCGGCGACTCCGCCCACAGCTCGCCGAGCCTGCCCAGGTTCCGCTCGGTGGTGTGGCAGAAGCCCCAGTCGC
>PLTL01000191.1 GCA_003164475.1 Candidatus Dormiibacterota bacterium
TGGCGCTGGTCGAGGAGCTGGTGGGCTTTCTCTAGGAGTCTCCGGCCGGGAGGTGGCGCCCTCCGGGGGCCTGGCAGCTGAGGGGGGTGGACCTACCGCGCTCAGATCGCCCCCCTGGCGATCGCCTGTTCGATCCAGGGAATGACCCCATCCAGCATCGCATCCAGCGAGGTCGTGGCCTCGAAGCCCAGCACCAGCTTGGCCTTCTCGGTGGAGGGGACTCTCCGCTGGACGTCGTGCTCAAAGGGATCGTCGGAGACATAGCGGAACGGCACGTCGGCTCCACGCACCCGGTGCCAGATCTTTTCGGCCAGCTCCAGCACGGTGGTGGAGGTCGCCGTGGAGAGGTTGAAGTCCTCGTTGAGCGCGGCTGGGTGCTCCATCGCCGTCACGATGCCGCGTGCAAGGTCCCCCCCGTAGGTGTAGTGGCGGATCTGCTCACCATCGCCCAAGATGTGCAGAGGATCCTGACCGCGCAGCACCTTCTGCACGAGGTCGGGGACCACGTGGCTCATCGCGAGCTTGACGTTGCCGCTCATGACTTCGACGTCGCCGAGAGCCCGAACCTCGCCGACTCCCACGCAGTTGAAGGGCCGGATGATGGTGTATGGGAGTCGATGCTGCTCCCACGCCGCGTGGGCGAAGTACTCGACGGCGAGCTTCTGGAAGCCGTATGACGAGAGCGGGGGTGCGCAGTGGCGCTCGTCACCCTCCCTGGACGGCCACGTCGTGGTGGACTCGTAGACCATCGACGAGCTGAGGTAGGTCACCTTCTGGAGCGTCCCGCTCCGGTGGGCGTCGATGGCAGCGTCACAGGAAGCGGCGATGATGCGCTCGTTGGTCGCCAGCAGGTCGTAGGCATAGGCGTGGAAGTAGGAGATGCCCCCGATCATTGCGGCGCCGGCGATGAAATGGTCGCAGCCGCCGAGGAGCCTCGTGAGGAGATGAACGTCGCGGGCGTCGCCCTCGACGAGCCGGTACGAGGGGTGACTGTCATACGACTTCCGCACCGCACCGTACTTGGAGAGGTTGTCGAGGCCGACGACCTCATGCCCGCGGCGGAGGAGCTCCTCGACCACGTAACCGCCGATGAAGCCGGCGGATCCGGTGACCAGCACCCTGCCCATCACATCCCCACTGGTGCCGGCTGGGCGCCGGCGGGCCGATCTTGGGCTCGTCCCGGATGCTACCAGAGTGCCATGTCACGATCCCGGGATCGCCCGTATACTCCGGGCCGAGGCACCCGGGGGCCGTTCCGGACGACATGGAGGTCCAACCGTTGGCTTTCGAACGTGACCTGGTCATCTTCGGCGGATGCGGCCACGTGGGGCTCCCCCTGGGCATCGCGTTTGCGAGCCGCGGCCGGACGGTGGCCCTCTACGACGTCGATGCGACCGCAGTGGATCTGGTCAACGAGGGCCGGATGCCGTTTCTGGAACAGGGCGCAGACGATCTGCTGCCCGCGATGCAGGCGAGCGGGCGCCTCGTGGCGACGACGGATCCCGACATCATCGGCACTGCCGCGGCTGTCGTGGTCGTGGTCGGCACACCGGTGAATCGCCATCTCAGCCCGGACATCGGCGCGGTGATGAGGGCTCTGGATCCCGACATCGAGCATTTCGTGGAGGGCCAGCTCCTGGTGCTCCGCAGCACCGTCTACCCAGGGGTCACGGCGATGATCGATCGCCGGTTGCGGGAGCTCGGCAAGGACGTCCACGTCGCCTTCTGTCCGGAGCGCATTGCCGAGGGACACGCGTTGGAGGAGTTGAGCTCACTCCCCCAGATCGTGTCGGGGTGTGACGAGGTCGCCGTCGAGAGCGCCACCACCCTCTTCCGCAGCCTTACCGACGACATCATCCAGCTCGCGCCGGAGGAGGCGGAGCTGGCCAAGCTCTTCACCAACACCTGGCGGTACATCAAGTTTGCGACCGCCAATCAGCTCTTCATGATCGCCAACGACTGCGGCCTCGACTTTGAGCGCATCCGTGGTGCGATCACCCACGGGTACCCGCGAGCGGCAGACATGCCCGGCCCGGGGTTCGCGGCTGGGCCGTGCCTCTTCAAGGACACGATGCAGATCGCGGCCTTCAATGTGAACCGTTTCACCCTCGGTCACGCAAGCGTGATGATCAACGAGGGACTACCCCTCTACGTGGTGAGCCAGCTCGAGCATCGGTATGACCTGTCGACCATGACGGTGGGCATCCTGGGCATGGCCTTCAAGGGCGGCTCGGACGACGTGCGATCGAGCCTCAGCTACAAGCTCAAGCGCATCCTCGCGCTCAAGGCTCGGAGGGTGCTGTGCACCGACCCTCGCGTCACGTCGGACACCGATCTCGTCCCCCTCAGCACAGTGGTCGCGGAGGCCGAGCTGGTCATCATCGCCGCTCCGCACAAGGAATATCGGGGACTGGAGCTTAACGTGCCCGCCGTGGACCTCTTCAACCTCCTCGGGAAGGGTGTCGTCGTCTGATGCCCCGGGTCTCCATCGTGGTCCCGGTGTACAACGAGGGAGGACGGATCGCCGCCTTTCTGGACCGCCTCTTCGAGGCGGTGACCCTGCCCTGTGAGGTCCTGGCCGTCTACGACCGCCCCACCGACACCACCGTGGCCCCGCTGGAGTCGTACCGGGAAAGCGAGCCGCGCCTGCGTCCGGTGCTCAACACGTACGGCCCGGGCCCGGCCGCTGCACTTCACTTCGGCATCGACAGTGCCGAGAGCGGCGTGGTGGTCGTGACCATGGCGGACGGCAGCGACGATCCCCTCCAGATCGACCAGCTCGCCCTGCTCGTGGAGGGAGGGGCCGCAGTGGCCGCGGCCTCGCGCTACATGCCAGGTGGCCGCCAACTCGGTGGCCCCTGGCTGAAGGGCGCCATGTCGTCGCTCGCCGGGAGGTCCCTGCAGCTTCTGGGACGGGTGGGGACGCAGGATGCGACCAATTCGTTCAAGGCATACTCCCGCGACTTCGTCCTGCAGGTCGGGATCGAGTCCGACGCCGGCTTCACCCTGGGAATCGAGATGGTCGCCAAGGCGAAGGGCCGGGGCCTGAGGGTTGCCGAGATCCCGACGGTGTGGCGCGATCGCACCGAGGGGACGTCCCATTTCCGCATCTCGAGGTGGCTGGGACGCTACCTGCACTGGTACCTCCTAGCTCTGAGACCCACGCGCAGGCGCTCGAGAGAGCCCCACGACCTCCCCTACGGTGGGGGCGCCCCTCGCCCGTAGGGGAGGGGCGCGCATGCCCCGGATTTGTGGTTACCTGAACCGATGCGGTGGAAGGTCGTCGCCGTGGTGCTCGTGCCCGTCCTCCTCGTCGGGGGAGGCGCGACCCTTATCCTCCTGAGGCTCTCCGGTGGCGCGATCTCCGGGCATGGGGCGACCTCGACGATCCCCGTGGCTCGGTCCGTGCCCACCATCACCGCCCCCGCATCCGTCCCGACGCCCTCCGCCACCTCGACCGGGACGCCGAGTCCCGCCCCCGGCGCTGCCGTCCCGGATGCGTGCACCGGAGGCCAGCTAGACATGGTGGTCGGTGCCGCCACCTCCGCCTCGGGCGGCCAGAAAGGCGTCACCGCCCTCATCGGTAACCACGGCGGAGCTTCGTGCGACCTGAGCGGGACGCTTCGAGCCCAGCTCCTCAGCGCCGGGGGGGCCCCGCTTCCCACCGCGGGGGGGACGGCCCTGACCGGGCAGGCGTGGCTGGTACCGGACCGGGTCGCCCTCGACGCCTGGGATCCCCAGCCGGGTGAGGCCACCGTGCTGGTCTCCTGGCACACGGGGGAAAGCGCGCCGGGAGTCTGCTCCGGTTCCGCCCCGGCAGCCGGTGAGCTGAGCCTGACAGTCCCCGGGGGTGGGAGTGTGGTTGCGCCCGTCAGCCCCACCCCCTCCCTTCCTCAGGGGATGGCCCCCTGCCAGGGCACCGTCCAGCTCGGCGCGATCACCTCCGTCGCCTCCGCCGCCACCTTCACCACCGATGCGGAGGATGCAGCCGACTCCGAGATCGAGGAGGAGGAGGGGGTGACCGTGACCACCAGCTGCACCCCGAGCGTCGGGCAGAGCTGTCTGAGGTCGAGCGGTGAGACCCTCGGCACCGCCGCCGCTTACTTCGAGTACCAGCTGTACGGCACGGGTGGGGGAGCGGTCTGCTACGCCTACGTGTACCAGGACGCGGCCGGCTGGCACCCTCTGGACGTGCTCTGCACCCAGGCCCTCGCACCCGCCGATGGTGGCACGGTGACGATCTCGGTCCCTGGCGGGACCTGCGCCGATGTGCATTCGGCGGCGGGTCACGCCTCGAGCGTCGTCTCCTGCGTGAGCCCCAGCGCCCAGACGGCGTACGGGGTCGGCCAGGGACCCGTCTATGTCGCCGAGACCGACCCAACCTCCGGCCTCGGCATGGGCACGCTCTGGTGGTACCTCACCGGCCTCGACGGCTGGGTGGCGCAGGACGACGTCGCGTCGCCCGGCGGCTGATCCCGCTCGCCGCGCATGGCACGCGCGGCGGGGACGGCGCGGGTCAGCGCGGCGCGGCTGCCCTGTGACGGCGCTCTCGGCGGCGCGTCCCGGAGGCCCGCCAGCAGACCTCGACGCTGCGCTGGATGTATTCGAGCGACCGGCGCACGCTGATCGATGAGGACTCCCGCGTGTACCGGGTGGGGATCGCCACCTCCTGGATCCGGTAGCCGCCCAGCACCGCCGCCACCAAGATCTCGGTGTCGAAGACGAAGCCGTCGGAATACGACTCAAAGGGGACCGATTCCAGGAAGCGTCGGCTGTACGCCTTCATCCCAGAGTGCATCTCGGTGAAGTGAGTGCCCAGCAGCAGATTCTCGGCGACGGTGCTGAAGCGGTTGCCCCAGTAGCGGTAGAGGGGCATCCCCCCGGCCCTCGGATCGCCGGCACACGCGAAGCGCGAGCCGAAGGTGAAGTCGGCCACCCCGGCCACGATGGGAGCGATCAAGGCGGGCACAGCCGACGGGTCGTATTGGTAGTCGGGGTGGAGCAGGACGATCACGGTGGCGCCGAGCTCAAGGGCCTCCCGGTAGCAGGTCTTCTGGTTGGCACCGTAGCCACGGTTGCGATCGTGGACGCGGACGTCGATGCCCAGCCGGTGAGCGATATCGACCGTGCCGTCGGGGGAGGCGTCGTCCACCAGAAGGAGGTGGTCGGCGGTTCCGGCAGGCAGGGCGCCGACCGTCCGCTCCAGGGTGCCCTCCGCGTTGTAAGCGGGCAGCGTGACGACGGTGAAGTGGCTGGCCGGTCCCATCAGGACTTTCGATCATACCCGCCGGTCGGGCTGTCTCAGGGACCGCGCCCCGCGCCGCCTCCGATGCCTCCCTCAGGCCATCTCGGTGATGGACCGGCTCTGCCTCTCCGCCTCGACATCGACCCGGGTCGCCGAGAGGTACCCGACGATGCAGACGATCAGGACGGTCAGGCTGACACTGACCGTCCCACGGCCCCAAGCCAGGCCGCCGAGAGCGTGGGGGACCCCCATCCAGTCGGCGAAGGAGGCACCCAGCGGCCGGGTGATGATGTAGGCGAACCAGAAGGCCGTCACCGCGTTCAGATGGGCGAAGCGGTGAGCGATCGCGGGCACGGCGATGACCACCGCGAAGAAGATCCCCGACGCGAGGAAACCGAGGTGAAGTGTGTACGCCGTGAGGTCGCCGGCCGCGGTGCCGAGGGCGAACGTTGCACACACCGTGGCCCAGTAGAAGAGCTCGCGGCGCGGGGTGGTGATGTGATGGATCGAGAGCGTCCGCTCGGTGACATACCACACGATGAAGATGGCGGTCAGGGCGACGGCGAAGCCCACCGTCGACACCGCGTACGGCACCCCCAGCTGGATGTGCAGGGCGTCAGCGACCATGGTGCCGAAGATGGCGACCATGACCACCGCCAGCCAGTACATCCAGGCGATGTAGCGGCGGACCCATAGCTGGAGGACCAGGGCGATGGCGAAGGCGACGGCCCCGAGGCCCACGGCGAGATACGGATCGATCGCGCGAACGGTGAAGTCCGATGTCGCCTCGCCCATGGCGGTGGTCAGAACCTTCAGGATCCAGAAGTAGGCCGTGATCTCCGGAACCTTCCTCATGGAGCTGGAGGCCCGGCTCATCGCCGCAGTCTTGAGGCGACGACGGTCATCTCTCCAAATCGAAAGGGCACGATTCGGTGCAGCGGCCGGGCGGCGAGCAAGCCCCGGCCCCTCTCGACAAGGGGTCGGAGCGGCACCGGCCCATACGAGGCCGCCTGGCCTAGCAGGTAGCCGCCGGAGACGTACTTGGTGGTCGGGACCACCCGGGTGATATACATCCCAGCCCGAGCCAGCGCCACGCGCATGCCGTCCAGTGAGAAGAGCACCAAGTGCTCCTCTCGATATTGCGGCCACGAGTGCCGGGTGAGGCGGTGGAAGCCGGATCCAACGCGGGGGGTGGAGAGGAGCAATCGTCCGCCCGGACCTAGGATCTCGGCGGCGGCCCCGAGCGTGGCGACCGGGTCGCGGACATGCTCGATGAAGTCGAACATGGTGACGACGTCCCAGCCCGAGCCCACGGTCGCGGGGTCCAGTTCTCCGCACACAAAGCTGGCGCCGGGAACGCGGTGCCTCGCCACCTCGATGGCCCCGGCGTTGAGGTCCAGCCCGGTGACCTCCATGCCAAGCGAGATCGCCGCCTCTGCAAGCTCGCCCTGCGCGCAGCCCGCATCGAGCAGCCGTGATCCGGCGGTCGGATTCAGTATCCGCAAGGCTCGCAGGAAGGTGCGAGCCTTCATGGCCCGAACCACGCTCGCGTCCTCCCAATGCCACGGCTCGTAGTAGTCCGGTCCGTAGATGGCTGCCAGGCGAGCGTCGTCCGGCTGGGGTGAGAGGAACTCCGACCGGCATTCCGGGCAGTCGATCAGGCTGGAGTACCCGTGGATCGGACGCCCGGCGATCCCGGCCACCTCGACCCCGCAAGCAGGACAGGACTGTGCCATCTGCGGAAACACCTCCGACGCTCTCGAGGCAGAGGGGCGGCCGCCCGGGACCTGCTCCAATGTCACCCGTAGCCTACCAAGGGCCTCGAAGTCCTGGCCGGCCTGAGGGCCGGGCGGCTCCTTCTGGGCCGCACGAGCCAGCCCGGGTCCCTTACCATCCCGAAGGGGCTACCTCCGAACGGTAGCGCCCCCCAAGTTGGGCTTGACCACCCAGCGTCCGATGAGGCCCACCCCGTTGGCAAGCGCAATCGAGTTGCCCGTTCTCGAGCCGGGAGGCGAGGAAAGGTCCGAGGCCGGACCAGCCCGACCCAGCGAGGCCGGGACAGGTCGCGAGGCGGCCCTGGCCGGGAGGCGGCTGCGCCAGCCGTCGGCCGACCCGAAAGTCCGTGCCGCCCTCGTCGAAGCGCTGGGGGAACGCTCCGCGCATGGCAGCGCGGACCCCTCTGAGGGCGGGGTGCTCTGGGTGTCGGCTGAGTCGGCGGTGCCTCTCGGGCCGCTTCCGGCGCACGCCGAGCTCGTCGATCTGGCCTCCATCGACCTCGCCTCCATCGACCTCGCCTCCATCGACTCCGGCCTGCAACGACCCGCTGGCGGGCCGGGAGGGTCAGCGGGCTGCGTCCTCGAAGGCGTGCTCGAGCAGGCGGCAGACCCCGGCGCCCTCCTCGGGTGGGCGTATCACCGCCTCCAACCGGGCGGGCGTCTCGCCGTGAGCGTCACCCGGCACCGGGCGCCCGTCTCGCGGAGGGGCCGCGGTTCGCCTACCGTCGTCGCTCAGGCGGGCCATTACTCCCCCGGTGAGGGACTGCGGGCGCATCTGTTCCGCGAAGGCTTCGAGGAGCCGCGACTACGACGCGTCGGGACTGCCATCGTCGTCAGCGCGCGGCGCAGCGCCCTGCTTCCGCCGCCGCAGCGCAGCCACCGTCTTTCGGTGGTGATGCCCGTCTACAACGAGGCGGCAACCCTTGACACGACCATCGCCCTCGTGCTCGCCAAGCAGATTCCCGGCGTGGATATCGATGTCGTCATCGTGGAGAGCAACTCCACGGACGGCTCCCGGGCGAAGGTGGGTCAGTACGCGGAGCACCCCCGGGTGAGAGTGATTCTGGAGGATCGGCCACAGGGCAAGGGCCACGCCGTCCGGGCGGGTCTGAAGGCGGCCCGCGGCGACTTCATCCTCATCCAGGACGCGGACATGGAGTACGACGTCGACGATTACGATGCCCTCCTAGAGCCGCTGCGCTCCTGCGAGGTCGGCTTCGTGCTGGGCATGCGGACGAACGTCGACGGCTCCTGGGGCTTGCGAGATTTCCGCCACCACCGCTGGACCAGCCACGTCATGAACGTCGGGCACGTCGGGTTTCTCACGCTCTTCAACGCCGTCTACCGGCAGAGACTCAGGGACCCGTTCACCATGTACAAAGTGATGCGCCGGGACTGCCTGTACGGCCTCACTTTCGAATGCGACCGGTTCGACTTCGATTGGGAGCTGACTGCGAAGCTGGTGCGAGCCGGCTACCAGCCGCTCGAGATCCCCGTGACCTATCGCTCACGCTCATTTCACGAGGGCAAGAAGATCGCCTTCGTCAGGGACCCACTGACCTGGATCAGGGCCTGCTTCAAGTACCGATTCGTGCGCCTCTACCCCGACGACTGAGATCCCTCGGGCCCGCCCGGTCCGCCCTCATCGCGCCCATCCGATGGGCTGGGCGCTGAGTCTCAGGCGCCGATCGATCAGGCGCGCCGCGACCGGCCAGGGAACGAGTGCCTCGATCGCGGTCCGGCGGTGTCGCTGGAGGCTCTTGAGGGTCTTGAAGCGGATGATGTCGGCCCAACCGGGGCCGAAGCCGGGAAAGGCCGGCAGGAACCCCGCGCTGCGCAGCGCGCCGGCAAGGGTCTCGGGTTCGAAGAACGATATGTGCACGTCCGGGGTGACATAGCGCCAGGTGGTGAGGCGGTCGCGGAACGGCGCGGCATTGCCCGTGGTGAGGAAGAGCAGTCCGCCCGGGCGCAGGACCGAGCGGATCCGCTTCAGTTCCGCCAGGGGGTCGACGGCGTGCTCGAGGACCTCGATGGCCGTCACCACGTCGAAGTGCCCGGCACTCTGGTCGAGCTGCCTTTGGGACACGACGGGGATCGATCGCCGCTCGAGCCAGGTGGACGCCCAACCCGGCTCGAAGCCGACGGCGCCAGGTACGCCGGCCTCCAACAGGAACTGGACAAGGCCGCCCGCGCCGCACCCAAAATCGAGCCACGACGTGCCGGCGCTGACGGGGACCAGGCCGGCCACGCGAGCGAGGATGCCCCGCCACTCGTACAGCCGGATCGTGGTATCAGGGTGCTCCGTCTCCGTCACGTAGTCGACCAGCGAATCGGCACCACGCCCGCGGTAGTACGCCTCGTCATAGATGGCCTCCATGTCGAGCCAGGGGTTGGCCACGAAGGCAAACCGGCACGATGGGCAGCGGCGCAGCCGATAGCGACGATGGCTGTAGCGGCTGGTGACCTCTCCCGCGAGGACGCTCTCGCCGCCGCAGAGCCGGCAGACGGGTTCGAGGGGGGCGTCCGACTCGATGGCTGTCATCACGCGACCGAATGCGCGGCGCTGAAGAACTGGTCGTCGATGCGACGAAGCCTTCCCAGGCTGGGGTCGCTGCGCAGACGTTCACGAAACGCGGGCTGCGCCCATGGGTCCCACCTCGCGCTGATGAGCCGCCCAGTGATCCCCTCGGCCTCCGCCGAGAGAAGGAATGCTGTGAGCTCGGCCGCCGGCTCCGGGGAGTCGCCCCCCTCGCTCACGGCCTGCAGGGTGCGCTCGTAGTAGTCAACCCCGACCAGGTCCGGCCCCGCATCCAGGCTCGCCCGGTGCATCGTCGTCGCCACAAAGCCGGGGGCCACGCAGTTGACGCGCACGCCCTCGGGTGCCAGCTCCACCGCCATGTTCTCGACCAAACGAACCAGCCCGGCCTTCGATGTTGCGTACGCGTCGAAGCGCGGCAGCGGCGACGTCGCACCCCCGCCAGACAGGGCCACAACCGCCCCGCGACCCGCCCGAAGAGGGTCGAGGAGGCTCACGATGGAGAGCAGCGTCCCCACCAGGTTGACCTCGATGGTGCGGCGAAAGTCGCCAACCTGCCACGACCCCGGTGGTCCGATCGGGCCCAGGACGCCGGCCGCGGTGACGAGTCCGTGAACCGGCCCCTCGGCCGTCAGCTGACCTGCAGCAGCAGCCCACGCCGCCTCGTCAGTGACGTCCAGGGCGATGATGCGGTGGGGCCCCCGGGGAAGGCTGGTCCGAACGTTCTCGAGAGCGGTCGGGTCGCGTGCGACCAGCACCAGGTGAGCACCGAGGTTGCCGAGCTGCCGGGCGATCGCCGCCCCGATGCCCCGGCTGGCACCGGTGACCACGATGCGACGGCCGGCCAGCGCAGAGGCAGGGCTCGTCACCGGGTCGCCTCCTCCACGCACCGCCACGCGTAGGCGGCGGATTCCAAGTCACCGAGCAGCTCGGGCCTCTCAGGAGACCTCACCGCCTCGGCGAAATGCTGCCATTCCCGCTCCCACGACACGTCGACGTCCGGGTAATCGACGTGTTCGATATCGGGGGGCCCGAGCTCGGGCCTCATGCGGTAGATGCTCAGCCGCTGCGCACCATAGGAGCGGGTAAGACCGTCCACGGCCAGCTTGGCGCGCTCGCAATAGATCTCCAGAGAGAACATGTTCTTCCACTCCGTCCAGCTCACGTGGAAGAGTGCCCACGGGGAACGATTGCCAACCCCCCCGGGCTCTCCGAGCAGGAGCACCGCGTTGTCGTCCACCGGCGCCTCCCAGAATTGGGTGCGGAGCAGGGAGGCGTGGAGTGGAAGCGGCCCCAACAGCCAGTGAGAGAGGTCGAGCATGTGCATGCCCTGATCGACGATCTCCCCCCCGCCCGAACGCGCCGGGTCTGCCCGCCATTCCCGCTCATAGCCGAGACGGCCGCCGTGTCCGTATCTGCCGCGGGCGAACATGACCGCACCATGCTTTCCTGAGCGAGCCTCGGTGACCGCCCGCGCGATGCCCGGGAAGAACCTGTGATTGAAGCCCACCTTCACCCGGCGCCGCGCCTGCTCCGCCGCCTCCTGAATCGCCTCGACCTCGCGCAGCCCTATTCCGGCCGGCTTCTCGACCAGTACGTGAGCGCCGCCAGCCAGCGCCGCGCACGCCAGGGGAGACAGCGCGCTGTGGACAGTGGCGACGACGACCACATCCGGGTGCAGGTCGACCAGCTCGTCGAACGAGGAGCACGCCAGCGCCCCATGGGCGGTGGCGAGCCTCTCGGCCGCCCCAGCGTCGATGTCGTAGCAACCCACCACACGGTCGTGTCCTAGCGACACGGCTCGTCTCGTGCCGATCAGGCCGCAGCCGGCGATGCCCACGCGCAGCGGCCGAGTGCTCATGTGAACTCACTCGCGGTCGCGCCGGAGAACTCGAAGGCGAAGGGGAGCTCAGTGGCCCCCTCGGCTCCCATTGCAAGCCGGGTGCTCTCGGGACGCGGGGCATACACCAGGAGGAAGCCGCCTCCACCGGCGCCGATCAGCTTGCCACCCAGAACTCCGCTCTCGCGCGCCACCGCGTAGAGACGGTCGATCCGCTCACTCGTGATCCCCGACGAACGGCGGCGCTTGTGCTGCCAATGAGCATCCAGCAGGGCCGCGTAGCCCTCGAGGTCTCCCTTGACCAGTAGATCCCGGCTCTCGTAGCCCATCGCCTTGGTCCGATGGAGATTGTCGATCATCACCTGGTCGTGCTCTCGGGAGCGTCGATCCTGCTCCGCGAGGATCGCCGACGCCGAACGAGTCTCGCCTGTGTAGAAGAGGAGCAACTGGTCGCGCATGCACCGCAGGGTGTTGGCCGGCAACTCGAGCGGCTCCACGTCCACCATGCCGTCCGGATGGAACGTGTAGGCGCAGACGCCCCCGTACGCAGCGACGTACGGGTCCTGCTTGCCGACGGTTTCGCCCAGGACATTGATTTCGATATCCGATGCCGCCTCCGCGAGGGCACCTGGGGCGATCGATGTAGAGCGGGCGTGCGCCAGAGCCTTGATGAGGCAGACGGTGAATGCTCCCGAGGAGCCCATTCCGGTCCCCGCGGGAACGTCGGCGATGGACGCGATCTCCAGCGGGTTGCCGTGCCAGTGCCGGGCGAGGGTCTCACGCAGGATGGGATGGCGGATCTCCCGCACATCGTCCACCTCCTCCAACTGCGAGTACTTCAGGCGGTACCGCTGCTGAAAGACGGTGTGCACCAGCATGTACACGTACTTGTCGATGGCGCCGGCGATGAGGAATCCCCCGTGCTCGCGGTAGTAGGAGGGCAGATCCGTGCCCCCTCCCCCTAGCGGGATCCGCAATGGCGCGCGGGCGAAGACCACGCTCACGCGGGTCCCGTCCTCTCCACGCCGTCAAGCCAGTCGAGGGTGCGGACGATAGCCTCTCGGATGGTCAGCTGAGGCCGCCACCCGAGAGACCGTATCCTGGTCGTGTCCAACTGGATCAGAGGGCTGTCTCCAACCCAGCCCCGCGATCCGCCGGTGTGTTCGATCGCGGGAGTCACGCCGAGATGCCCGGTGATGATCCCAATGGACTCGTCGACAGTGATGACCTCCTCGGTCCCGAGGTTGTACACGTGAGTGCCTGGCGCGTCGCCGTCGTGCTCAGCGGCGCGCAGCATGGCGGACACGCAATCCTGGACGTAGAGATACGACTTGGTCTGCCTGCCGTCTCCGAGAACGGTCAGATGGGTGGGATCCCTGCGCAGGGCATGGTAGAAGTCGTGGACGTGGCCATGCGTGTACCGCTCTCCGAGTATCGACACGAAGCGGCAAATGAGGCCCGAGAAACCGAAGCCGGCGCAGTAGGCTTCGAGAAGCCCCTCGGCAGCGAGCTTGGAGGCGGCGTACAGGGAGGTCTGGATGGGGAATGGCGCGTCCTCAGGAGTTGGGAATTGCCGGGGTTCGCCGTACACGGAGCCCGTGGAGGCGAGCAGCACCCTCCTCACGCCCGCCTCGCGGGCGGCGTCCAGGACCCGCGACGTAGCGACCGTGTTCAGCTCCAAGTCCAGGGTGGGATGGTCCACGCCTCCGCGGACGTCGGCGTTGGCCTGGAGGTGGAAGAGCCAGTCACAGTCCTCCAGAGCGGGACCGATGACGTCGGTGTCCCGGACGTCCCCCGTGACCAGGCGGAATCCTGGTCTGCCCACCAGACCGGCGAGAAAGTCCCGGCGGCCCGTTCGGAAGTTGTCGACGACAACCACCTCTGCCCCGGCTGCGTGCAGCCTGTCGGCAAGGTTGCTCCCGATGAACCCGGCTCCGCCGGTGATGCAGGCTCGTCGGACGGTCATGGCAGGGCCCGTAACGACATGTCGGACAGGCCCATCAGATGGCTCTGGAGGTCGGCCAGGCCCTCCGGCGACCCGATCTCGTAGAAGCGCTCCGCGATTTCGTGACCGGCCAGCCGGCCCTCCCGGCTCAGGTCGCGCATGAGATCTGAGAGGTCAGCCGCCTCACCCGGCGCCACCCGTTCGATAACGACCGCGGGCGAGAGAATGGCGAACCCGTAGTCGATCCACTCCATCTGCGCCCGAAGGGGCTCCGGCCGTGACTTGTCGTAGCAGACCACGCGCCCATCCCGATATATCGCATTGCTGGCGTCCCAGCGGTTGCGGTTGCGCATGACGGTCATCAGAGCCGGGCAATGGCTGTCCGTGAAGGCCCTCTCGATCGCCGCGAGGTCGAGCGAGAGGTAGGAGTCGCCGTTGATGACCCCAAAGCTTCCCGTCACGAGGCCGGCATCGATCACCGCTCGCAGCGGTCCCGCGGTTCCCAGAGGTCGCTCGCCATCTGCCTCATACCGCACCCGAAGCCCGTATTGGTCTCCACTCCCCACATGGCTGACGATCGCCGAACCCAGATGGCCGATGCTATACACCACCTCGGTCACCCCGGACGACCGCAGCTGAGCCAGCTGGAGGTCCGCGAACGGGCGTCCGTTCACGGGGAGCAGCGCCTTGGGCACGGTCTCCGTGGCGGGACGCATGCGAGTTGCGACGCCACCGGCAAGGATGACCACGGGCAGCGACATCAGAGCGGCACCATCATCGATCGGGCAGTCGCCGTCAGAGCTGTTTCACAGTTCGAAACCGGCGCTCACACCGTCGCGGTGAAACATCTGGACGGTCTCCAACGAGTACTCCTCCAGATCCTTGCCGAGAAGTGCCAGCTTCTTGAGCAGGTCGTGGGTGACCGTGATGATGTGGCACCCGACCTCGTCCGCCTGAACCACATTGAGGATCTCGCGCGGGCTGGCCCAGATCAGTCTCACTTCCGGCCTCGGTTCGAGGATCTCCACGCAACGGTGCACCAGGGGAAGCGGGTCCCGTCCGGTATCGGCGATCCTCCCGGCGAAGAGGGACACGAAATGCGGTGGCCCGGGTTCGAGGCACCCCACGGCCCACTCCACCTGATCAGGAGTGGTCATCGCAGTGACGTTGAGCTGGACTCCATCGGCGCTGAGCGCGCGTAGCACGTCCCCGCTGGGCTCGCCACGCGTGTTGGTGACCGGGATCTTCACAAAGACGTTCTCTCCCCACGTCGCAATCCGGCGCCCCTGCCGGACCATCTCATCGAAGTCGTCGGCGAAGACCTCGAAGGAGATCGGACGGTCGCCGACCAGGGTCAGAACCTCGCGCGCGAAAGCCTCGTAATCGGCGACACCGGAGGCCCGCATCAGGGTGGGGTTGGTGGTGAACCCTCGGATGACCGGGTCGCGCGCCAGGGCCTCGATCCCGGCACGGTCGGCGCCGTCGGCGAATACCTGGACCCGGAGCTCTCTGAAGTTGGGCATTCCGTACGAGGCTGCTCCGCTCAGCTGGCGACCGACCGCGCCTTCTCGGCCACTGACGACTCCCACTTGGTGGCACTCCGCTGGAGCTCAGGATGGGACACGAGAAGGTGCCATATGACGGCGCACAGTCCCTCGGTGTGGGGGGTCACTCGCGCCTCCACCAGAGGCGGGATCACGACCACCGCCTCCCCGACGGCAAGGGTGTGCCCGCCGTCGCGGCCGACGATCCCGCCGATAAAGCATCCTGCGGCTCGGGCGGCGTCGAGCGCGGTCACGATGTTCGCGGAGATACCCCGCTGCCGGTCCCCGCCTCCGACCGAGAACACCAGCAGGCCGTCCCGCGAGCCGAGCCGGGACACTTGCAGCCAGGCGCTGAAACTGCTCTCCCAGCCGTCGTCATTGATCCGGGCAGTCAGCTCGGAGGCGTTGTCAACGGGTGTGTACGCTTCGATCCCGCACAGCTTCCGGAAGTCGTTGACCGCGTGGCTCGCATGCCCCGCCGACCCTCCCACCCCGAGGATGAAGAGCCGCCCGGAGCGTTCGCGAACCCCGGCCAGCCCGGCAGCCAGCCTCTCCACCGCGCTGGCATCGATCGCCTCGATGATCCGGCGCGTCTCCGCAAGATAGGTCTCGGTGAAGGTGGCCGTCAGGTTGTCTCCAGTGGTGCCAGAGCCTCGTCGTACGCGGGCTGAGACCACCACCCTCCCTGTCCGCAGGGCGATGCGGCGCCCTCCCCGCGAGATGTTACCCTCCGGCCCCGGCAAACGGATGTGCGCCACACGGCAGCCGGCGCATCGCTCTTCGGGGCCGGCCGGCCGGAGCGCCGGGGAAGGCGAGTCGGTCGTCCTCAGCCCAACTCCACCTGGGAATGGTCGCCGAGCATGAGTTTGTGGATGCCCGGCCGGATCTCGGACGAACTGACCACGCAACCCTTGCCAATGAGCGAGGACGCGATCTTGCCCCTGACGTTCTCAATCCGAGCGCCCTCAAGGACGATCGAGTGCTCGATCTCGGCACGGCGCACCGTGCAACCGTGGTAGATCGAGGCGTACGGGCCGATCTGTGCGTCCTCGATGACCGTCCGCCGACCCACGATGGATGGCCCCCGGATGGTGCAGTTGCGGAGCTCGGCGCCGGCCTCGACGATCACGTTGCCCTCGAGGTGAACGTCACTGCCGACGACCCCGCCGGGTGGGCGCGGCTCCATGTCGTCGAGGACGATGCAGTTGGCTTCGAGCAGGTCTTCCAGGCGTCCGGTGTCCTTCCAGGTGGCGACCGACGCTTCATGGCGGGTGGTGATCAGGTGCGGGACGACCCGCCCGCCGGTGTCGATCAACCTCTGGATGGCATCGGTGATCTCCAGCTCGCCACGCGCCGAGTATTCGATCGAGGAGGCCGCCTCGAAGATCGCCGGAGTGAAGAGGTAGACCCCCACGAGGGCCAGGTCGGACTTGGGCGCTGCCGGCTTCTCCACCAGCCCGACCACCTGACCGTCAACCACCTCGGCAACCCCGAAGTGCTGCGGCTCGGACACCTGGGCCAGCAGGATCATGGCGTCCGGACTGAGACGCTCGAACTCCTTGACGACGGGGACGATCCCGTGGCGGACAAGGTTGTCCCCGAGGTACATCACGAAGCTGCTGTCGCCGAGGTAATCCCTGGCGGTGAGGAGCGCATCGGCGAGGCCCTTGGGCTCCTTCTGAGGCAGGAAGGTGCAGCGGGCACCGAAGGCGCTTCCCTCACCGACGGCAGCCCGGACCTCGGCACCCGTCTCTCCGGTTATGATGCCGATCTCGGTGATCCCGGCGGCGACGAGGGCCTCGATCGCGTAGAACAGGATCGGCTTGTTGGCGATCGGGATCAGCTGCTTTGCACTGGTGTGGGTGATCGGCCGCAGCCTCGTACCCCTGCCACCGCTCAGGATCAGACCCTTCATCTTCGAGCGCGCTCCGATCGGCGTTGGAGTTGGGTGACGCTGTCTGCCCGGCGCCGATGCCTGCGTCAGTCTAGGGGAAGGGTCGCTGCACCGGGGCTCGAGGGTGAGGGCCGGAAAGCGCGCCCGTCCGGGGGGCGGGGCCTCGTCATCACCGAATCGTCACTCGATCGTCGGCGGAGGCCCAGGTCGAGCAGATGAGAATCGGTAGATCACCTCTGGAGGACCCCCAACCATGCTGGTGCGGCGCTTCGCGATGCTCGCGCTGACCTCGACGCTTGCCCTCGGCACGGTGGGGTTGCATGCGTCGAACGTGGCTGCCGCGTCTCCGCCCTCCCTGACGGAGTCGCACGACATCTCGACCACCGGCACCGTTGACTGCACGGAGGGCGGCGAGTTTCTCCAGCCGTTCAGCTCCCCTGCAGTCGGCGACCTCTTCGGCAACGGCCAGGAGGAGATCGTCGCCGCCTTCTCCGACGGTTACGTCTACGTCTGGTACGCGAACACCTTCCAGGTCGTCTCCGGGTGGCCCAAGCAGGTGGCTGACGGGGTGGCGGCGAGTCCCACCATCGCGGTCCTGGATGGCGACACACTCCCCAGCATCATCGTCGCCGACTACTCGGGGACGGTCAACGTGTGGAACGGCAACGGGGTCGAGCGAGCCGGGTGGCCCCAGCACAGCCTCTACGGTGGCAGCGGCGGCGTTCAGCGCGGCTTCTTCTCGTCGGTCGCTGTGGGCGACCTGTACGGGGACGGGAGACAGGAACTGTTCGCGTCGGCCCTCGACCTGCACACGTACGGTTGGTTCAGCAACGGCAGCCCGGTCCCCGGGTGGCCCGAGGTGGTGTACGACAGCTCACTGGCCACCCCAGCACTGGCCGATCTCCAGCACAACGGTACGCTCTCGGTGGTCACCCCTTCGGACGCCAGCGGGGGCACCCCGGGGTTCGCTGGCGTCAAGGGTGGGATCTACTGGGTGTGGGCGTCGAATGGGCAGCTCGAGTGGCCACATACGTCGGTTGACGAGGTCCCATGGTCGTCACCGGCCATCACCAACTTTGGTCACACCGAGGGCAACGACGTCATCGTCAACGGAACCGGCCACTACTACAGCCAGACCACCGGCAAGCCGGTGGGTCGCTACATCGCCGGCTTCAACCAGGACGGCAGCACAGCCTACGGCTACCCCGTCGTGACCAACGACGTGAGCTTTGCGTCGCCGGCCGTCGGCGACCTCGGCAACGGCGGTCCGAACGTCGTGGAGGTCACCGAGAACGGGACCCTCTACGTCGTTGACGGGAACGGCTACGTGGACGACCAGCCCACCCTGCCTGACGGTGACGACTTCTCCGCCGGACCGGCCATCGCCCCCGTCGACTCGACGGGGCGGAACGGCATCTACGTGCCGTCGGGCAACGACCTCGTGGCCTACTCGATGAACGATCTTGGGTCGCCGGCGCAGCTGCCCCTTCCCTTGGGAGCGCAGTCGTACAGCACCCCTACCATCGCAGCGCTGGGCGACGGGGGCACGGGCCCGCTGAGCGTGGTGCTCACCTCGGCCGGAGGGAGCGCGACCTGCAACACCACGGACACGTACCACGTGACCATCTGGACGGTCAACGGGACCACCGCCTCCCAGCTCAATGATTCGGCGTGGCCCACGTTCCACGGCAACATGCAGCGTACCGGCAGCAACGTCAACCTTCTGCCCTCCCCGCCGACGGGCGTGACGGCCACCAGCACAGCTTCGGGTGAGGCGATCGTCTCGTGGATGGCGCCGAGCGGTGCGGGTTACGATGACGTCACCGGCTACACCGTG
>PLTL01000065.1 GCA_003164475.1 Candidatus Dormiibacterota bacterium
GCGGGCCGGAGGTGCCGACCGAGATCGCCGCGCCGGTACCCGCCCGCCGGCGCCGGCGGCGCCCCCGCTCGGGCTCGGCCGGTGGCGAGGCGGTGACGCCGGAGCCCGCCCCGGACGCCGCCGAGGCTGGGGCGATCGCAGCGGGCGGGCGGGTCCCTGAGATCGGGCCGAGGTCAGCGCTCGGTGAGCTCCCGGTGATCTCGATCGGGCCAGAGACACCGACCGAGGTCGTCCCCGCCGCCCCGCCGGCCCCAACGCGGCGGCGCCGATCTCGAGGCATCTCGTCGGCACGGCCGGCGGCCCAGACCACGCCTGCAGCAGCGCCAGCCTCTCTTCCGGTGGCCCCGTCCGCGCCCGTCATCGAACCGGCGCCGTCCCCCGGACCGGCAGGTCCGGACGATCCGGCCGAGCCCGCCGGCCTGGTCACGCGCCCCCGTACCCACCGGGGCCACCGCGGCGGCCGCCGGCGGTCAGGGAGAGCGGCCACCCCCAGCCCATGAGGGTCAGTCGTCTTCATCTCCAGGGGTTCAAGAGCTTCTCGGGGCGGGTCGAGCTGGAGCTCGGTCCCGGGATCACCGCCATCGTCGGGCCCAACGGAAGTGGCAAGTCCAACCTGGTCGACGCCATCCGGCTGGTCCTGGGCGAGACCAGCGCCCGGGAGCTGAGAGGCCAGCGTCTGGACCAAGTCATCTTCGCCGGGGGGGCGAAGCGGCCGCCGGTGGGAATGGCCGAGGTGGGCATCGTCTTCGAGAACGAGGATGGGTGGCTCCCGGTCGAGGACCTCGAGGTTTCCATCGCTCGCCGAGTCTTCCGGGACGGGACCAGCGAGTTCCGACGCAACGGCCACCGGGTGCGGCTCCGCGACCTGGGCCGGCTTCTCGATGCCACCGGGCTGGCTCAGGCCGGCTACGCGGTGATCGCTCAGAACGACATCGAGGCGATCATCCGGGCGACGCCGGGACAGCGTCGGCACCTGATCGAGGAGGCGGCCGGGGTCCGCGGCGCCCAGGCTCTGGTGGAGGACGCCGGGGCTCGTCTGCGCTCGCTCAGCGAGTGGCTGGAGGGCTCCACCGGGCGGCTGGCGGAGCTGCTGCCTCGGATCGAGGCGCTCCGCGAAGAGGCGGCTGTGGCCGACGAGGCGGCGGCGCTGCGGGCCAGGGTCAAGGAGCTCAGGGGCAGCTTGGAGCGGGGGGCCTGGCTGACGGCGCTCGCCGAGCAGCGCCGGTTGGAGCGGATGCTCCAGGGAGCGGAGCGGCGGTGCGAGCAGCTTCGGCAGCGGTCCCAGGAGTTCCACCAGGGGTACCTCGCCGATCGCGAGCGGCTCCAGGCGATCGAGTCCGGCCGGATCGAGTCCGAGAGGTTGGCCGGGAGCCTGGCGCTGGCGGTGCAGCATGCCCAGGACGAGGCCGACCGCTGGCAGGACCGCCTGGTGCAGGCCGCTGAGTCTCAGGCGGCGGCGGAGCAGACCCTGGCCGAGGCCCGCGACGACCTCCAGTCGATGATTGGCGACGGTGCCGGGGCGGTGGAGGATCAGGGCGCCTCCGGGGCGGGTCGGGCCCGGGTGGCGGGCCTCGAGGGCGAGCTGGCGGGGCTTCGCGGCGAGCGCTCGGGCCTTCAGACCGAGCTGGCCTCCAGCCAGGCCCGCAGTCAGGAGCTCGAGCTGGCCGCGGCGGCGGCCCGCCGCCGCCGCTCGGAGCTGGAGGCGGAGCTGGCCGGCGCGGAGAGCTTCCGGAGCCAGGCCCAGGCGGCTCAGAGCACTGCCGAGCAGGTGAGGCTGACGACGTTGGAGGAACTGGCGGCGGCTGCGGACGAGGCCCGCAGGCTGCGCGGGTTGGCGGCCAGGGAGGCGGCGGCGCTCGAACGCTCCCAGAAGGCCGAGAGCGGCCAGCGGGAGCTGGTCCAGAGGGCCGAGGACCAGCTCTCCAAAGCCACGGTGGCGCTGCGCGAGGCGGAGGCGCGGCATGCAGCCCGGGTCGGGGCCGTCGAGGGTCGGGCCGAGTCCCTTCCGATCGCCGGCGCCGCCGCCCAGGGCCGGGCTCGGTTGCGCCGGCTGGCCGAGGGGGTCAGCGCGGCCCAGGCTGAGGACTCCGCCGCGGTCGAGGCCGGGCTGGGGGCCTTCCTGCAGGCCCTGGTCGGGGAGGAGGCCGCCGCCCGGGAGGCTCTGAGCCTCGCCGGCGAAGTCGCCGAGCTGGTCTGCTGGCCGCTGCCCCACGAGCCGGTGGTGGAGAACCCCCCGGAGGGCTGCCGTCCCCTGGCCACCGCCCTTGAGGGCGAGGCCTCGGCGCTGGCGGTGGTGACCAGGGTCACCCGCCTGGTGTGCCTGGCCCGCGATCGCCAGGCTGCGGCGCGGTGGCTGGCGCGGCTGCCGGACGGCCGGGCGGTGCTTCCCGACGGCACGGTGGTCGGTACCGGGCTGGAGATCACCCCGGCCCGATCCGACGGTGAGCTCCGGGCGTTGGAGCGGCTTCGCGGGGCCAGGCGGACGGTGGAGCTCGAGCGGGCGGAGCTGGCCCGGGCCGAGGAGCGCCTGGCCCGCGCCCGTGAGACCCACTCCGAGCAGCGGGTGGTGGTCGATCACCAGCGCGAGCAGGCGGCCACGGCCCTGTCCGCCGCCGCCAGCGCCGAGCTCGAGGAGGCGCGTCTGCAGGCCGCCGCCGAGCGAGCGCGGGCGGCGCTGGCCGGGCTTCAGGGGGAGCTGCAGGGCCGCGCGGAGCGGAGCGCCCGGGACGCCACGGCGCTGGCCGCCGTGGTGGCAGAGCTGGAGGCTGTTGAGGCCGAGGCCGGCGTGGCCGGCGCTGAGCTGGAGGGCTTCCGGGGTGCGGCGGTCGAGCTGGACCGGCGGATCCTCGCAGCCGCCCGGGGGCTCGAGGAGGCGCGTCTGCAGATCGCCGGACTGGAGGCGGCGGCCCGGGCCAGGTCGCGGCGGGCCGAGGAGCTGGCCCGCCGCCGTGAGCAACTGCTGGCCCGAGAGCAGGCGGCCGCCCTGCGGATCCGAGCAGCGGAGGCGATCGCCCTTGAGGCCCGGGGGAAGCTGGCTGGGGCCAGGGACCAGGCGGCCCGGGCGCGGGACCAGATGGCGCAGGCCGCCGAGGTGCGATCCCAGGCGGCGAAGACGACCGCGGACCCACTCCGGGGCCTGGCCGAGCTGGAGCGCCGCCGCGCCGAGCTCGACGCCTCCGTGCGGTCCGCGGCCGGGGCCGTGGAGGGGATCCGACGAGAAACCGCTGGGCAGGCGCAAAGGGTGAACCAGCTCCGGTCCGAGCTGGATGAGAGCCTGGCTGCTGACCTCGGCGGGGAGGAACTGCAGGAGGTCCACGAGCCGGGCAGGTCGGCCCAGGAGATCGCCCGGCTGGAGCGGCGGCTCAGCGCCATCGGCCTCATCAACGAGCTGGCACCCCGTCAGCTGACCCAGTTGCTGGAGCGGACCGAGGGGCTGCGCTCTGCCCACGACGATTGCCTTCGGGCCAAGAGCGAGCTGGATCGGGTGCTGGGGTGCCTCGAGGAGGTGAGCGGGACTCGCTTCGATAAGACCCTGAAGCAGGTCGCCAAGGAGTTCGAGTCGGTCTGGGTCGAGCTGTTTGGGGGCGGGCGGGCGGCCCTGGTTGCGTCCCCCGGCGAGGGCGGGGCTCCCCCTGGGGTGGAGATGGAGGTCCAGCCTCCGGGCAAGCGGCCGATCCCCATGCCTCTGCTCTCCGGGGGCGAGCGAGCGCTGACCGCGCTGGCCCTGGTGCTGGCGCTCCAGCAGGTCTCACCCAGCCCGTTCTACGTGTTCGACGAGGTCGACGCGGCGCTGGACGAGGCCAACATCGCCCAGTTCGCGAAGTTACTCCAGCGCCGGGCCGAGACCAGTCAGTTCGTGGTGGTGACCCACAACCTCACCACCATGTCCACGGCCTCGATCCTCTATGGGGTGACCCAGGATGGCGACGGCTCCAGCCGGCTGCTCTCGGTCCGATTGACCGCGGACGGGCAGTCGGTCGAGGCAGAGGATGGGGTAGGGCTGGAGAGTGTCGCCGCGGGGGGTTGATCGCCCGAAGGGGGCCCGGCGGTCACGCTGGTGGAAACGGATCCCGGGGAGGCTGGACCGGGTCGGCAGCGGTCTGGGACAGCAGCTCCGCGGCCGGCTCAGCTTGGGCCGAGGACTGGGGGAGGAGCTCTACGAGGACATCTTCGAGCTGCTCGTGGCCAGTGACTGCGGGGTCCAGGTCGCCGAGGAGCTGATGGATGGGCTGCGCCAGCTGGCCGCCCGACAGAGGTGGCGCGACGCCCAGCCGTTGCTGGCGGCGCTCCGTCAGCAGATGGAGAACCGGCTCAGCGGCTTCGACCGGGAGCTGTCTCTGGCGGGAGATCCCGCCGTCTGGTTGATCACCGGGGTCAATGGCTCAGGCAAGACCACCACCGTGGCCAAGCTCGCGGCCCGGCTGAAAAGCCAGGGTCTGACCCCCCTCATCGCCGCCGCCGACACCTTTCGGGCCGCTGCCATAGACCAGGTCCAGGCCCTGGCGGACCGGGGCGGGGTGGAGGTGGTGGCCCACCGGATGGGTGCGGACCCGGCGGCGGTGGTCTTCGACGCCATCGCGGCCGCCAGGGCCAGGGGCCGGGAGGTGGTCCTGGTGGACACCGCGGGCCGGCTCCACACCAAGCAGAATCTGATGCAGGAGCTGGGCAAGATCCGTCGCGTAATAGCCGGACAGGCCGAGGGGCAGCCGGCTGAGTCGCTGCTGGTGCTGGACGCCCACGTCGGGGCCAACGCGCTGCCCCAGGCCAGAGCCTTCGGCGAGATGGCCGGTGCGACCGGCCTGGTCCTCAGCAAGCTGGACGGCAGCGCCCGCGGCGGGTATCTGTTCCAGGTGGAGGGTGAGCTGGGGCTGCCAGTGAAGTTGATCGGGGTGGGGGAGGGGCTCCAGGACCTGGAGGATTTCGACCCCACCGGCTACCTGGACGCCCTGCTGGAGGCCCCCGGCGGCTGAACCGCGGGCGGCGGGCGATGGCGCAGGCTCGCCGTGCCGCGGCGGTCCCGCCGGCCCGCTTCGATCCCTGTAGCGACGTCGAGCCCGCTGCGACCCGTCGGCCGAAGCGCTGGAGACCCCGCGGTCCCCACAAGCATTCCGGATCGCAGCCGGGGCGCTCGGAGCCGGCCCGGTGACCGGGACGGAGATCCTCGGGTGGGCGATTCGCTCCCCAACGCCGGCTGGGGGTGACCGATGGCGTCTCCACCGGCAGGCTCGGACCCGAGCGGGCCGGCTCACCCCGCCGCGTGGCTGGCTCGGTGTCTGGAACAGGTGGCGGGGACTTGATCAGGGGTGGCGACAGTCGGGGCACAGCCCGAGCTGGTCGAAGCGGTGCTCGTTCACCTGATAGCCCTGCCGGTCGGTCACCGCCCGGGCGGCGTCGTCGAGCGCCAGCTCCAGCCGCGGCGTGGCCGGGACATCCTCCACCCTCCCGCAGTGGGTGCAGACCAGATGGTGGTGGTGCCCGGAAAGCTCCTCAGCCAGCTCGTAGCGCCCGTGATCGTCGGTCCCGGGCACCCGGCACACCACCCCCACCTCCATCAGGGTGGTCACGTTGCGGTAGGCGCTGCTCTGGGGTAGACGGGGCGTCGAGGCAACGATCTCGGGGATGGTGAGGGGCCGGGCCGCCACCGCCAGCGTCTCCACCAGCAGGCGGCGAAGCTTGGTGTAGCGCTGGTCGACCCGGGCCAGGCGGACCCCAACCGCGTCGTGGATCGATGGGGAGAGGGCCACGCCGCTATGCCCTGCCCCGGCGAGGCGCGGTGCCTGAGCGCCCGGGACGGCGGGCGCGCCGGACCGTGTCCCCGGCGCTCCGGGCGGCTTCGCTCCGGTTGAGGAAGTGGGCGGTCCCTGGGCCTATCCCGCCTGCCACCCTTAGCTCCGTGACGCGCAGCGCCCGACGCTGGGGGGAAGCCGGTGAAGGGGAGATCTCGGGCAGGGTCACCAGCCGGTGAACGCCCCGCGGCCCGCGGCCCAGCTCCGAGACCAGGGCCCGGCGGCGGGATCCCGCTGCCGTCAGCACCGCGCTGGCCGCCCTTCGCCCCCGGGCTCGGGTTGCGGCTGGCGCCGGCGCGGCATGACTCGACACCAGGGCAACATATCAGTCACCGCTGAGGGGAGGGGTGAGCCCCCGGGGCGGCCGCCGGCGCGGATGGCGGTCCTCAACGGGCCGGATCCGTAGCCATCCGAGCGCTGAGGGGCCGCCGCTGGCGGTGGCCAGCCCAGCCGCGGGCCAGGCCGTACGAGGTGGCACCCAGGGTCCCGACGAAGAATCCGATCGGCCAGGCCGACAGGTAGGAGAGTGCGATCGCAACCCACACGATGGCGAGCGCGATGAGCACCGCCAGCCCCATAGCCAGCAGCGGACGAGCGGTGAGCGAGCGGGCCGCCGCAGCCGGGGCGGTCATCAGGCTGAACATGAGAAACGCGCCCACGACCGGCACCGTCATGGTGGTGGCTAGGGCCACCAGCAGCACGAAGCACAGTTCCAACGGTTGGGCTCGGACTCCCCGGGCCTCGCCCGCTTCGGGCATCACCGAGCTGAGCATCAGGGGCCGGAAGAGCACCAGAACGGCAGCCACACAAGCCACTCCCAGGGCCAGGATCGGCAGCAGCTCAGCGCTGCTTACCCCCACCACGTCCCCGAACAGAAGGGAGAAGATCTCCGATGCGTACTCCTCGCTCATGCTGAGGAAGAGCGCTCCCAGGCCCAGCATCATGACCAGGGCCAGAGCGGTCACCACGTCGTGGCGCCCACGCCGGCTGAGCCAGCTGATGCTGAGCGCTCCGGCGACGGCGAAGGTCCCCAAGCCCAGCAGGGTGCTGAGGCCGAGCAGGCCCGCCGCGGCCGCACCGGCGAAGGCGCCGTTGGGCACCGCGTGGGCGATGAACGCCGCTCCGCGCAGGACGATGAAGAAGCCGAGCACTCCGGCTACCACCGCGACCATGGTCGCGGCCAGCCAGGTGTTGACCATGAATCCGGAGAACACCGTCGCTACCGCCTGGCCATCCCGACGTCAACCATGGCGCGGCCCGGCTGCCTCCTGGAGAACCAGCCAGGGATGGGGATCTGGGTCAGGAGGTAGGCGGTGAAGATCAGGGCCACCACGAAGAAGCTC
>PLTL01000222.1 GCA_003164475.1 Candidatus Dormiibacterota bacterium
GCGGGCATCGAGATGCTGAGCTACGCTTCCCGCCCCGCTGTCGGCAACGCCGAGGCAGGTCTGGTGGAGGCGCTCTTCGGATTGCAGACCTCCATCGTGTCGGGCGGAGTGCTGTGCGTCGCCGCCTGCTTCGGCCTCTCGCTGGCACTGCCCAGGTTCTGCCGCTATACGGCCAAGGTTCGCTAGCCATACGGGAAGGCCTGCTGGAGGGGCTGGCCCTGTGCGTCACCGTGCCCGGCCTCCGGGTCGGGGGCTGGCAGGGCCGCGATCTGGGAGTGATGGTCGAGGCGGAAGGCATGGCGGCGGAGTTTGGCAGCATCGCCAGCGGCCGGGAACGACGCCGGGCGAGTGATCCCCAACAGCTTGCAGCTCGCCGAGGCGGGCCCACTGAGTATCCGCCGCACCCCCCACTGCTCCCGCTCGGTGTGCAGAACGTGACGGCAGCTCCGCGGCGTCCGCCAACTACCCGGCGGCCGGCTCGAAACTGACAACCGGGTCGGCGGCCCGCCAGCTGTCCGGTGGCGGCGCCATCCCGGTGAGGGTCACGGACCGGGACTGGAGGCGCTGGAGGGGGGGTGCGGGCGCGATCGGCAGCATCTAGCCGCGGGCGGGCGGACCGGCCAGCGTAGGGGGCGCGGGTGCGTAGGGAGACCGGGAAGCAGTTCCGCGAGGCTGTCCTCAAGCGCCCGGCCGCGGCCCGAGCGGTGAGCCCTTGCGGGAGATCCGCTCCGGTAGCTCACCACCGGGCCCGACCCGGGGCACCCCGGGAGGCCGCTTCCGACCTCGCTCCAGCACCAACCGACCGGCTCCGGACAACGCCCAGATGCGGGGGAGCCCCACCTGCTTGACAGCGATATATCGATGAGCTAACCTAAGCGTATCGGATATATCGGTGAGATGGAGGCGCCACGATGGAAGGCAAGTGTCACATGGATCATGAGCGAGAGGCGGCATCGGACTTCAGGGGCGGGACGATCCGGCGCGCGCGGGGCCGTTTCGGCCCCTTCGGCGAAGGCGAGTTTGGGCACCCGTTCCGGGGCGGCTTCAGAGGCCGGCTGCACGGCCCCCACGGAGGCCGGATCCCTCGCGGCAATGTCCGAGCGGCCACCCTGCTGCTTCTCGCGGAGCAGCCCCGGAATGGGTACCAGATCATGCAGGAGATCACCGAGCGGAGCAAGGGGGTCTGGCAACCCAGCCCCGGTTCCGTCTACCCTGCCCTTCAGCAGCTCGAGGACGAGGGGATGGTCCGGTCCCAGGCGTCCGACGGCCAGCGGCAGTTCACCCTGACCGAGGCCGGCCAGGCCTACACCGAGCAGCACCGGGCCGAGCTCGGGTCCCCCTGGGATGAGGTCTCGGGGGCGGTGGGGGACGACGTCCACGAGCTGCTGTCCCTGATGAGGCAGACCGGCGGTGCCCTGATCCAGGTCGCCCACGCGGGCAATCCGGCCCAGGTGGCCAAGGCGGCCCAGCTGATGAAGGACACCAGGCGCAACCTCTACCGGATCCTGGCTGAGGACGAGGCCGACGAGGCAGGGGCGGACTCCAGCCCCGGCCCCGCCCGCTGACGCTGCCCAGCAGCTCCCAGAGTGGGGCGGCCTTGAGCGGCCCCCGAAGGCGCGGTGGCTGAGTCGCTGAGACCTCCGCGCGAAGAAGTCGACCGACCCCCGGCGCCGGCGCCCTAGGTGGCGCCGGCGCTGTCGCCGGCGGTGGCCACGTCGTCGTCGGTTGCCGAGCTCGGCGGCGGCCCCGCGCGCTCCCCCGTGATGACCGGTGGATCGGGTGGTGACGCACGATCGGTCGGGCCGGCCTCCGATCTTGCCGGGCCCTCATCACCATGGTGATTCGCGGGGACTTCTCCGGCCCGATCGGCTGTCGCGTCGGGCTCAGCCCGGGTCCGGCCGAGGGGGATCTTCCCCAGCGCGCAGGCGGGCGCGGAGGNNGGGCGGCCGAGGTGGGGATCTCCCTCCAGCTCTGCGGACAGCTCCCGGCCGGGTGCTCGAGCGGCAGCCAGTCTCGATCAACAGCTGCCGGCGCAGAGGCCGCACCAACGCCGGTCGGGGGAACGGGCCGAGCGCGAGGAGGCCGATCCGGGGCGGCCGGGCAGCGTACGTTGACCGGCGTCGAACTGGACTGGTATGGTCCCGCCCGGCGATGGAGACCATCCGGATCGCGGTGCTGGGTCGGCGCAGGTACTTCAGCGTGGTCACCGGCGTTGTCAGCGGGGTGACCGAGCGCAAGCTGGTGCGCAAGCGGGTCTTCGGGGCCTCGGTTCCTCCGATCACCGTGAAGGAGTTCTGGGTCCAGGATGCCAGCACGGGCCAGAGGCAGCAGGTGGAGTCCGTGCCGCTGGACTTCAAGGTGCGAAACGGTCAGGACGCCACTCTGGTGTTCCACCACCTGGGACGGCGCCACCAGTACCTGGCGGCGGTCCGCAACAACAGCAGCGCGACCTGCTTCATGGTGCCTCCTCACCGTCCCACGCAAGGCGCCGTCCTGAGGTGGATGGCGATCCTCTGGCTCGGGCTGTGGGCCTTCCTGCTGACCCAGAGGTACGCCCACGCGCCGACCGCCGATTTCGGCTTCATCGTCCTCTGGATCGTGGGCGGGGTCTGGGCCTACTTCCACGCCCGGGGGGTGGAGAACCGCCTTTCTGCGGCGCTCAAGGGGGGTCCCAGCCAGCTTGCCCTGTTGGTCAACCGCTAGCTCCGCGGCCCAGCCTGCGGCTAGCGGTGGTAGTCCCTGACGTAGCTGGGCGGCGAAACCTGATCGCGGAGGCCCGGGGCGGGGATCGGCTTGCCGGGCCGGACTTTGATGGGGATCTCCCCGGCCCAGAACGGCAGCGACTGGTCGGGGACGGAGTCGACCGGAGGTCCCTGGCGCACCTTGGCGGAGGCCTGACTGAGGTTCAGCCGCAAGACCATGGTGGCCTTCAGTTCCTTGGCGGTGGGCTGCCGGGCGTCCTCCCAGCGCCCCTCGATCACGTGGTCGACGAGGGCCCGCAAGGCCTCCAGCTTCTGGTCGTTGTGTTTGACCAGCTCGGCTCTCCCAATCACCACCACCGAGCGGTAGTTCATCGAATGACTGGCGGCCGAGCGAGCCAGGACCAAGCCGTCGAGCAGGGTCACGGTCAGGCAGATATTCGCCCCCGACGCGGACCGCTTCAGCATCCTGGAAGCCGGGGAGCCGTGGATGTAGATGAAGTCGTCCTTGCGGGCGTACATGGTGGGGATCACCCAGGGGCGACCGCCGGCCACGAAGCCCAGGTGGCAGACCAGGCCCTCATCGAGGATGGCGTAGATGGCGTCGCGCTCGTAGCAGGCACGGTCAGGGTGGCGCCGCACCTGAGTCAGGGGGGTGGGGTCGATGGTTGCGCGGGCCACGTTCTGGATCGTACTCAAACCGACCGGGCCGCCATCGGTCGCGGCGGTCCGGCCTCGCCGGTGGCCGGCGGACCCGGGACCCTGGCCACGCGGCGCCCGGTCCATCCGCGGAGCTCAGCTCCCGGAAGACCGCTCACCACTCGCCGAGGCGAGAGCCGCCCCGTGGTGCGGGCAAGCCCAGACCTCGCGGCTGCTCCATGGCTCCAGCCCGGTCCCACGCGCGGCTTTGTCGGCGCCGATGATGCGGTTGTGGCTCTTGGCCCTGAGGAGGCGTGAGTTCGGTGGACCTTGATGGGTCGCTGGCGGTCCGACCGGTGTTCGCCTCCGAGTGGGCCCGGCTCCGGGATATCCGACTCCGGGCTCTGGCGGATGCGCCTCAAGCCTTCGGCGCCACGCTGGCCGCTGAGCGGGAGCTGCCAGCTGAGGCCTGGCGGCGGCGGGCGGTCGCCTCTGACCGGCGGACGATGCTGGTGGCGACGGACGGCGACCTCTGGGCCGGCTTTGCGGGCTGGGTACGGGAGCCGGACGGCAGCGGGCAGCTGGTCTCCATGTGGGTGGAGCCAACCGCGCGGCGCCGGGGGGTGGCCACAGCGCTGGTGCGAGCGGTGGTCGAGACGCATCTGCGGCTCGGGTGCTCGGAGCTCCGGCTGTGGGTGAGCGTCCCCAACCAGGCTGCGCGCCGCTGCTACGAGGCCAACGGCTTCGAGCTGACGGGCCGAACCCAGCCACTCCCTTCCGACCCCACAGTGGGCGAGGTGGAGATGCACTTCGGGCTGGCGCGGGTCTGAGCCGCCGACTCGTGCGCCGTTGCTTCGCGGATTGATGTACTGGGGCGCGAGCTGAGCCCGCAGTGGCGAGCCTCCGACGGGGGACGGAACTGCAACTCGCGGGCGACGGAATGCTCCGCGACGCGCGACCATCTGAGCGTGGCCAGAGTTGGAGGCGGGCGGCGGAGTTGGGCGGCACGAGGCCAGAAGGGAGCTCAGG
>PLTL01000196.1 GCA_003164475.1 Candidatus Dormiibacterota bacterium
CGTCACCGGCGACGTCGTTGGTCTTCGTGGCGACTTCCTTCACGAGCTGCGCGCCCATGTTCTCGAAGTGGTCGGGGAGCTCGATGTCCCTCACGATGGTGGCCCCATCGGCGGTCACCTGGGGGCTCCCGTACTTGCGGTCAATCACCACCGAGCGCCCCCTCGGACCCAGGGTCGGCCGAACTGCGGTGGCCACCTGCGCGGTGCCCCGTAGGATGGCCATGCGAGCCTGCTCATCGAACTTCAGTTGCTTGGCTGGCACTTGATCATCTCTCCTAGGCGTTGGGGGCTGGGCTCGCGGCAACCCCTCATCTGGTCCCGCGAGCCCTCAGCTCAACTGTTCAGGCCTTGTGCTTGGCTGTGACCACTGCGAGGATGTCCCGCTCCGAGAGGATGAGGTAGTCCTGCTCATCGATCTTGATCTCCGATCCCGAGTACTTGGCGTAGATGATGCGATCGCCGACCGCCACATCCATTGCCACCCTCTGCCCGGTCTGCTCGTTGTACTTGCCATTCCCGACCGCCTCGACCAGGCCCTCCTGGGGCTTCTCCTTGGCCGTGTCCGGTAGCACGATTCCGCTCTTGGTGGTCTCTTCGCGCTCGAGCGGCTTCACCACCACGCGGTCAGCCAGTGGCCGTAGCTTCAGGGCCATTCCCTACCTCCTGCACTGTTAGCACTCAACCCTTGTGAGTGCTAACAGTCTATGCCCGCGGCGGCCCGAACTGCAAGTCCACTGAGTGGCCCTGAGCAATGCCGACCCGGGGAACCTCCGGGGGCTAGGATCGGGGCACCAATGTCCCTGTCTCCGCCTCCCTCGAGCGAGCCCGATGGGCGCATCGTCGATTACGACAGCGGCTTCGACTACCCCGCCTTCTGGGCCAACCGGGATTACGAGCGGTGGGTGGAGGCCCGGATCCTGCACCGGCTGCTGCCCCGCCTCGGCCGGACCCGCTGGTTCGCCGACTTCGGCGCCGGCTTCGGCAGGAACGCCGCCCGTTACCTGGAGGTGACCGACCGCGCCCTCCTGGTGGACTACTCGGTGGCCAACCTCACCCGGGCCGGCGAGTACCTGGCCCCTGAGATCAGCGCTGGCCGGGTCCATCTCCTGCGCGCCGACCTGGGCCGGTTGCCGCTGGCGGACTCCGCCGTGGAGGCCGCCATGGTGGTCCGGGTGCTCCACCACCTCACCGACGTGGACCGCTGCCTCACCGAGATGGCCCGGACCGTGGAGCGGCGCTGGCTGCTGGACGTGCCCATCAAGCATCACATCCTGGGACGGCTCCGGGCCGCGGCCCGGGGCCGCTACCGGGAGCTCTCCGGCCCCCAACCGATGGTCACCGGCTCGACCGAGTATCCCTTCTACACGTACCAGATGGAGCAGATCCGAGCCTGCCTGCGCAGGGCTGGCTTCGAGACCCAGCCGGTCGCCAGCGTCAACAACTTCCGGCGCTGGGACCAGTCGCTGCCCCCCCTGGCGGTGCGGGCTCTGCGGCCTTTGGTCTACTCCATGGAGCTGGCCGCCCAGCGGCTTGGCCGGGGCTGGTGGGGCCCCAGCCAGTTCCTGATGGCGGAGCGACGCGAGCCCCAGCCGGCGCACCTTCCCCAACCTCTGGCCACGCTGACTCCGGAGCTGGCCGGGCTGGCCCGGCGCCTGCAGTGCCCCTCCTGCCGGGCTGCCCTGGAGTGGACCCTGGAGGTGGCGCTTTGCCCCTCCTGCCGACGCCGCTATCCGCGAACCGGGGCCTTCTGGGACTTCTCGGTCTGAGGCTGCGACGCCGGCCTCCCCTCGGGGCGGGTCGGCCCCGATAGCTCAGGCGTAGGCGCGCAGGCCCGGCTCGACATCGAAGGGAACCCGGTCGAAGCCATGCACCGACCGTCGGGTCCACCCGGCGGCCCCGATCATCGCGGCGTTGTCGGTGCAGAGCTCGGGAGCGGGGATGGTGACCTTGGCCATCCCCTCCAGCCGGCTCCGGACCTGGGCCCGGAGGAGCCGGTTGCTGGCCACCCCGCCGGCGAGGACCACCTGCCCGCAACCGGTCCTCTCCACCGCGGCCTCGAGCTGGGTGCAGAGCGTCTCCACGGCGGCGAGGCGGAAGCTAGCGGCGATGTCGGCTACCCTCTCCGGGTCCAGCTGGCCCAGATCCCGCACCAGATAGAGGACGGCCGTCTTCAGCCCGCTGAAGGAGAAGGAGAAATCCGGCAGCACCGGTCGGGGTAGCCGGTAGCGCAGGGGGTTCCCCGACGCCGCCACGTGGTCGATCGCCGGACCTCCCGGGTACCCCAGGCCCAGGGTGCGGGCGACCTTGTCGAAGGCCTCTCCCACCGCATCGTCGCGGGTGGCCCCCATCAGCAGCACCCGGTCGTGGGCCTGGTAGTGGATGAGATCGGTGTGGCCCCCGCTCACCACCAGGGCCACGAACGGAGGCTCGAGGGCGGGGTCGGTGATCCGGGCCGCCAGCACATGGCCGCTCATGTGGTTGACCCCCAANNCACCGGCAGGCCCCTCGCTGCCGCCAGGCTCTGGGCGTAGGCGGAGCCCACAGCCAGGCAGCCGATGAGACCCGGCCCCCTGGTCACCGCGATCCCGTCCAGCCGCGACCAGTCGCCGCCAAGGGGAAGCATCGCCTCCGCCACGACCGCCCCGATCCACTCCAG
>PLTL01000258.1 GCA_003164475.1 Candidatus Dormiibacterota bacterium
ACCAGGTAGGCGAGGGTGTCCCCCACCACCGAGACCCCCACGGTCAGCAGCACCACCTCGATGGCCCGGGGACGGCTGGCGATCCCGTGGTATAGGAGGAGCAGGAAGCCAGGGCAGAATCCCAGCCAGGCGGCACCCCCCAGGGCCAGCGCCCAACCCATGAAGGGCCGGGCCTCCGGCGCGTACCGAAGTGAGAGCAGCAGGCCCCCCAGCACCCCCACCGCCAGGATCGCCTCGCCATTGGGGACGTGGGGATAGGCGTAGCGGAAGAGCCACGCGGCCGCCAGCCCGACGAGCAGAAGGGGGTCGACCCGGACCCCGGCCTCCCGCCAGATCTGCCAGTACTCCCAGATGCCGAGCGCGACGACCAGGCCGACGAAGCCGTCCACGAAGGGCGCACCCAACCCCAGGACCAGCAGGAACAGCGCCAGCAGGACCACCCCGCTGGCGGTCCGCACCGCCAGGTTCACGAGTTGTCCAGCACGCCCCCGAAGCGGCGGTCCCGAGCGGCGTAATCCGCCAGCGCCGCCCTGAGGTCGGCGGCACCGAAGTCGGGCCACAGCGTCTGGGTCACGTGCAGCTCGGCGTAGGCCGCCTGCCAGATCAGGAAGTTGCTGGTCCGCATCTCCCCGGCGGTCCTGATGATGAGGTCGGGGTCGGGCAGCCCGGCTGTGTACAGGGCGCCCGCCAGGTCCGCCTCCTCGAGCCGGGCCAGGTCGGCGCCCGAGGCCGCCAGCTTGCGCACCCCGTCCACGATCTCCGCCCGCCCCCCGTAGTTGATGGCCACATTGAGGATCCCGGCCTGGTTGTCCTCGGTCGTCCGCTCGGCCTCCGCCACCAGCCGCTGCAGCCGGGGCGAGAGCGGCTCGCGGCGGCCGATCACCCGGATTCGGACCCCGTTGCGCTGGAGTTCCGCCACCTCCACCTGGAGGGTCTGCTCGAAGAGCCGCATCAGGCTCGCCACCTCCCCGCGGGGACGGGACCAGTTCTCGGTGGAGAAGGCGAAGAGGGTCAGACAGTGGACCCCGGCGGCGTCGGCTGCCTCCATCACTCGGCGGATCGCCTGAATCCCCGCCCGGTGGCCGGCGCCGCGGGGGAGCCCGCGGCGGCGGGCCCAGCGACCATTTCCGTCCATGATGATCCCGATGTGCCGGGGCAGGGCGGGGCTGACCTCAGCCATCGTCACGCTCCCGGCGGAGGTTCACACCTCGAGCAACTCGGCTTCCTTTCGCCGCGCCACCTCCTCGATCTGCTCGACGAACCGGTCGGTGATCCTCTGCAGCTGGACCTGGGCCCGCTGCGACTGGTCCTCGGAGATCTCCTTGTCGTGCTCGAGGCGGCGCAGCCGCTCGAGATCGTCGCGCCGGATGTTGCGCATCGCCACCCGGGCCTCCTCGGCCCGGTGCTTGACCATGGCCACGAACTCGCGGCGGCGCTCCTCGTTGAGGGCCGGCACCGGGACCCGGATCAGCTGGCCATCGTTGCTGGGGTTGAGGCCCAGGTCGCTGCGCCGGAGCGCCCGATCGATGGCCGGCAGGGTGCGGCGGTCCCATGGTTGGACCAGAATGAGGTGAGCCTCCGGGGCGGAGATGCTGGCCACCTGGTTGAGCGGCATGTGCCCGCCGTAGACGTCGATCAGGAGATGCTCGATGAGGGCCGGGCTGGCCCGCCCGGTGCGGATCGACTCCAGCTCCCGCTGCAGCGAGTCGATGCTCTTGGTCATCCGCTGCTCGGCGGCCCGGAGCAGGTCGTCGCTCACGGCGCGGAGGTCGTACCGGTGACCATCGTGCCCACGTCCTCGCCGCGCACCGCCCGGGCAATGTTGCCGGGGGTGAAGAGGTCGAGCACCAGCAGCGGCAGCCGGTTGTCCATGCACAGGGTGATGGCGGTGTTGTCCATCACCTGAAGCCCCATGTTGAGCACCTCCATGTAGGTGAGCGTCCTGAAGCGGGTGGCGGTAGGGTCCAACTTGGGGTCGGCCGTGTAGATGCCATCGACGCTGGTGGCCTTGATCAGCAGGTCGGCACCGATCTCGGCGGCACGGAGGGCGGCCGGAGTGTCGGTGGTGAAGAAGGGATTCCCTGAGCCGGCGCAGAAGATCACCACCCGACCCTTCTCCATGTGCCGGATCGCCCGGCCGCGGATGTAGGGCTCCGCGACCTGGTGCATCTCGATCGCGGTTTGCACCCGGGTGGGCATGCCCTCAGCCTCCAGTGCGTCCCGAAGGGCCAGGGCATTGATCACCGTGCCCAGCATCCCCATGAGATCGGCGGTGACCCGGTTCATGCCCCGCTGGGCCCCGGCCAAACCCCGGAAGATGTTGCCGCCACCCACCATCACCGCAATCTCGGCGCCGGCGTCGTGAGCGCCCTTCAGCTCCCTGGCCACCTGCCCCAGGACAGCGGGATTGATCCCGAACTGGCCGTCTCCGACCAGGGCCTCTCCGCTGATCTTGATCACCACCCGGCGGTAGCGAAGGGGGGCGCTGGTGGTCAGGGGCACGGCGGTGCCGGTCACTTCGGTCACCGGCTCAGACGTCATCCGTCTGGCCCTCGCCCAGCTGGTAGCGGACGAACCGGGAGATGGAGATGTTCTCCCCGGTGGCGGCGATGACCTCCTGGATCACCTGACTTACCTGGCGTGCCTTGGAGCCCTCGTCGCGGAGCCACGGCTGGTCCAGGAGGCAGGACTGCTCGTAGAACTTGCGCAGGCGGCCGTCCACGATCTGGTCCAACCGCTCCGCCGCCTTGCCCTCGGTCAGGGCCTGCTCCCGGTAGACCGCCCGCTCCCGCTCGAGCACGGCAGGGGGGACGTCTTCACGGCTGACCCAGCTGGGCGAGGTGCCCGCGATCTGCAGTGCCAGGTCGTGCACCAGGCCCTTGAACTGGTCGGTCCGGACCACGAAGTCGGTCTCGCAGTTGACCTCCAGCAGCACCCCGATTCGACCCCCGGGGTGCACGTAGGAGTCGACCAGGCCCTCGCGGGTCTGGCGACCCGATTTCCGCTGTGCCGAGGCCAGTCCCTTGGTGCGGAGGATGTCACGAGCCCGCTCGATATCCCCCTCCGCCTGTTGCAGGGCCTGCTTGCAGTCCATGATCCCGGCGCCGGTCTGTTCCCGCAGCCGCCGCACCAACTCCACGGTCACAGGCTGACTCACTCTGCGCTTCCCTCCGCCGGCTCCGGGGCCGACTGGGTCGGCACTTCGTCCGGAATGGGCAGCTTCTCGGCCTCAGCCAGCTCGGCCTGGGCCACCTCGGCCTGGGCCACCTCGGCCTGGGCCAGCTCGGCCGTGGCGGCCTCCGCCGCCTTGGCGGCGATCCTGGCCTCCTCCTCTGCCCGGGCGGCCGTGATCCTGGCCTCCTCGGCATGGGCCTCGCGGTCCGCCTCGGCCTGGCGGGCCTGGGCCAGCTCGATCTGGCGATGCTCCTCCAGCCCCTCCATGACACCCGCCACGATCCGGGAGGTGATCAACCGCACGCTACGGATGGCGTCGTCATTGCCGGGGATGACGTAGCTGATCTCCTCGGGGTCACAGTTGGTGTCCGTGATCGCGATGATGGGAATCTCCAGCCGGCGAGCCTCGGTCACCGCCAGACGCTCTTTGTGAGGATCCACGACGAAGACGGCGGCCGGGAGCCGCTTCATGTTGGTGATCCCACCGAAGTTGCGCTGGAGCCGATCCAGCTCGTCTTCGCGACGTCGCTGATCCTTCTTGCTGAGAGCCTGGAAGGCCCCCCGCTCGCGCATCTCGGTGAGCTCCGCCAGCCGCTTGAGCTGGCGCTTGACCACCTCGAAATTGGTCAGCATGCCGCCCATCCAGCGGTTGACGACGTAGGGCTGACCACTGCGCTCGCACTCGGACTGGAGGGTGTCCTGGGCCTGCTTCTTGGTCCCCACGAAGAGGATCTGACCACCCTGAGCGACGGTGTCGTGGGCGAACTGACAGGCGTGGTCCAGAAGCTCGACGGTCTGGGAGACGTCGATGATGTGGATCCCGCCCCGGCTGGCGAAGATGTAGTGACGCATCTTGGGATTCCACCGGCTGGTCTGATGGCCGAAGTGGACACCGTTCTGGAGCAGCTCGGTGAGCGTGGCTACAGGCATGCTCGACCTCCTATTCGTTGCGCCTCTGCCCAGCCTCAACCACCGACCGGCCCGCGAGGGGATCCCCGCCGACGTCCGCCGGGCATGTGAATTTGCTCGCCATGGTCATGTTATCCCAACCGGGGTGGCGGCCAGGCCAGTCTCGCGCCGGCTCCTGGTGGCTCCCCCGCCAGCTGACGCCGAAGGGGTCCGGCGGCCAAGGTTGGTGGGGACCTCGAAGTTTGCCGCGCGACCCCACCTCGGGGAACCGGGCGCATGCGGCCCCCTAGACTGCGGCCTCGTGGACGCGGTGAGGCCTGCCGAGCTTGACCGGGGCGCTGGAGGACAGCGGCGACAATTGCTGCTGGCCGCCTTCGACTCCCAGATGCGCGCGCGCCTCTCCATGCGGCTGCCGGATGGCGCCCACGAGGAGCAGGACGGACCGGTCTACCGCTCCTGGGGCTGGGGACCGAGGGGGTTCGTCATCCATCGTGACCTCAGCCACCTGGAGGGGCCGGCGCTGGACGCCCTGATCGAGCGGCAGTGCCGGTTCTTCGCCGATCTTCAGCTGGCCTTCGAGTGGAAGACCTATGCCCACGATCGGACCGCGGACCTCAGCCATCGCCTGCGGGCGGCAGGTTTCGTCCCCGAGGGGGAGGAGAGCCTGGTCATCGGGGTGGTCGCGGAGCTGGAGACGGAGCCCCGGCTGCCCCACGGGGTCACGCTCCGAGAGGTCCGCTCCCGAGCCGACATAAGGCGCATGGCCCAGCTGATGAGCCGGGTCTGGGGCGAGGACCTCACGTCCCTTGGCGAGCTCTTCTCCCGGGACATCGAGGCCAACCCGGACGACGTGGTCCTGCTGGTGGCGGAGGCCGAGGGCGAGGTGGTCGCGGCCGCCCGGGCCAACCTCTCCCGGGGTTCGCAGTTCGCCACCCTCTGGGCGGGATCGACCCTGCCGGAGTGGCGTAACCGCGGGATCTACCGGGCCACGGTGGCCTATCGGGCCGGGCTGGCGGCCCAGCGCGGCTTCGAGTACCTCCAGCTGGACGCCTCTGACCAGAGCCGCCCGATCCTGGAGCGGCTCGGCTTCCTAACCGTCAGCAGCACCACCCCGTACGTCTGGTCGCCGCCGCGGGAGCGCTCACCCTCGAGCCGGCGCGGCGGGGGAGACTAGAGGACGTAGCGACGGAGGTCCTCGTCGCGGACCAGGTCTCCCAGCCTCGATCTCACGAAGGCCCGGTCGATGCTGACCTTCTGGCCCTGGTACTCGTCGGCTGCGAAGGAGACGTCCTGGAGCACCCGCTCCATGACGGTGAAGAGGCGGCGGGCTCCGATGTTCTCGTCCCGCTCGTTGACCAGAAAGGCGTGGTGGGCCAGCTCCCTCACCCCGTCCTCGGTGAACTCCAGCTCGACCCCCTCGGTGGCCAGCAGCGCCTTGTATTGGGTGATCAGGCTGGCTTCGGGCTCGGTCAGGATGCGGACGAAATCGTCACGGCCGAGCGCCTGCAATTCGACCCGGATCGGCAGCCGGCCCTGTAGTTCGGGCAGCAGGTCGGACGGCTTGNNGGAACCGCCCCTGGAACTCGGGGATGAGGTCGGAGGGGCGTGCCGAGGTGAAGGCACCCGCGGCCACGAAGAGGACGTGGTCGGTGCGAACCTGGCCGTACCGGGTGCCCACCACCGAGCCCTCGATGATGGGGAGAAGGTCGCGCTGGACTCCTGCCCCGCTGACGTCGGGCCCGTGGGCCTCGACGTAGGGGCCGGCGATCTTGTCCACCTCGTCGATGAAGACGATCCCGTTCTCCTCGACCAGGTGGATGGAGTCGTCGTACACCCGGTCAACGTCGACCAGCCGCTCCGTCTCCTCCTCGGTGAGAACGTGGCGAGCGTCGGCCACGGTCATGCGCTTGATCCGCTTGCGGGGCGGAGCCAGCTGGCTGAAGAAATCCGAGAGCGACCAGCCGATCTCCTCGTAGCCACTGCCCGAGAAGACCTCCATCGGCGGCGAGTAGGCCTCCTCGACCTCGATCTCGATCAGCCGGTCGTCGAGCTTGTGGGCCGCCAGCTTGCGCAGCAGCTGGCGGCGCCGGGTCCGCTCCCGGCGGGCGTTGCCCGCCCCGTCCGCCTCCGCGGGCGGAGCGGGCGCGGCCGCTGGCTCGGCCGCCGAGCTGGCGTTGACCTCCGGTGCGCTGGGCCCCGCCGGCCGGTCCGCCTCGATCAGCCGGTCGACGATCCGGGACTCGGCCCGCTGCTGGGCCTCGCCCTCGACATCGGCCACCCGCTGGCTCTGAACCTGGGTGATGGTCTGCTCCACGAGGTCGCGGATGATCGACTCCACGTCGCGGCCGACGTAGCCGNNTTGCCCACCCCGGTGGGCCCGATCAAGAGGATGTTGCTGGGCACGATGTCCTGGCGGCGCTCAGCAGGAACCTGCATGCGGCGGTAGCGATTGCGCAGGGCGATGGCCATCGCCCGCTTGGCATCCGCCTGACCGACGATGTACCGGTCGAGGGAGGAGACGATCTCCGCCGGTCTAAGCGCGGGGTCCAACTGGCTCATCTTGGGGCTTGTCGGCAATGGTCTCCACCGAGATCTCGTCGTTGGTGTAGATGCAG